>BNTP01000001.1 GCA_025996695.1 Bacteroidia bacterium
TGTTTTTTTTTATGACACGGGCACCCACGGGAACTAAACCGGCCGAGGCCCTCCTTTCCTTACCCGACGCTCTTCCGATCAAGGTTGAAATAGTTGAACGTCTTGCTTTCCTGCATATTGATGGTAAACGATGGAATATAATCGGTTGGACCCGTCACTCCTCGTAGGTTTTACCCGGTTTGACAAACGCATAAGCGGTTCCTATCTGACCATCAATTATAAATTCCGGCACCAGATTGCCACCAATACCATTGTCGGTGAAACTGCCGATATTGGCTGTAATCGTCCAATCCGATGGGTCTAATCCCAGTTGTGTGGGTGCAGAAGTGGTAATTCCTCGCAAAGGAAGCGGACTCCAATCAGGTCTGTTTTGTCCGGTTATTTTGAGTACTTCGGTAAGTGGCTGTGGCAAAGCGATAATCGCCCCTGATTCCGTTGCCGTCTGAAGTCTGTACCGCAGCGAGTTTTTCAATGCAGCATCCGTCACGCGGATACCCCACTGGTTGAAATATTCGCGCAGGTCGTAGCCCGACACTTGCGAGGCTTTCCATATCAGATAGAAACGGCGTTCATCGGCTCCGCCGCCGGTTACTTTTTCCTCACGCACCACGCGGTGGAGATTTTTATAGAACTCGTTGCCAAAAAGCAGGAAGAGTTGTTCCCATACCATAAAGCGCAACTCGTCGCGGTTGAAGCCGGTAATTTTTTCCAACGAGTCTTGGTTCATATCATACACCCTTTTTGTTATCGGCAATTTCAGATAGGTGTCCTGCGCTGTTTTCCACCGTGCGGCAGTCGTCCTGTTGTATGTCTGACCGGGATTGGCTGCTTCCCACAGCGGTTTTTCTGCAACGTAGGAATAGATATTTACAGTCGATTCGCTGGACTGATTAATCATATAGGCAGGCTGCTGGTGCTGGTGACCCAATTCGTGACCAAGCATCCAAGAATTATTGTTTGGTCCAAACACCGTCAAATAGCGGGCAATACTTGCCGATGGATAACCTGTATAGCCTGATGAAGCGGCATGAGGGCTTGAGCTGGTGTTTTGAACCAACAAATAGCGCACTTCTCCGGCTTTCAAACGATGATGCACCGGATTGGGGTCGTTGTTGTCCATCCCGCTGATGGTGTCTTCTCGTGCCAACAGCGTGTGCAAACCGTCCATCCAGAGGGTTTTGTTGTTATTCTTTGAAAGCGTGTTGGCTGCCGATTTGGTTGCCGCAACTACCACATAATCAGAGTGATAAACAACATCAGGCGTGGGATATTCTTCCAACATTTCCCGAAATTCCGCATCGGTCGTCACGCCATATACGTAATGTGGCGCACGGACGTGTTCGCTGGCTGCGGTAAACGTGATGCGAACCACTCCCTCCGGGGCCTTGTTGCCGTTGGTCACAAAACTCAGGTAGATAAGCCCGCCGGGACCGGCGGCTGCCTTTTGCGCCGGAGTGATGGTGTTTAATCCAACAGTCAAAGGAATATCTACTCTACCGCGACCATCCACATTAAAGCCCAGCGTGCCAATGCTGATATAGGGCATAGCTCCATCAGCGGCAGGTGTGAGCACTTCTACATTGACAACGGCTGTTTTCAACGAGTCTAAATAAAATCCGGTCGGCTGACGGTCATATTTGTTATGACCTTGTGCCAAACGAGTCGCCTCGTGTGTCGCGCCATAAATCTGGTGCAACTCAATCTCTGTGGGATACGGCGTTGTAATCGCCGCCATCATCCGAGTGAATAGCAAACTTGCAAACAAGCCTGCAAAAATAAATTTTTTCATGATTCTCTTCATAATTTTTGTTAATGTTAAAGGGGCGCACACGCAGGTGCGCCCCTACGAGTTTACAATATCACTTTCCGCGTTTGTGTCCCCACTTTCACTACATACACGCCTTTGGGCAATGCGATGGACGTTTTGCCGTCAATCACGCTGTCTAATACCAATGTGCCTGCTATTGTGTAAACTTTCACCGGTTGCGCGGTGGCTACTTCTACATACAAGATGCCGTCTTGGACGTAAACTTTCACGGTGCCCGCATCAAGGTCGTCAATACTGTTAGCACCACCGTTGTTGCCTTCACCACCATCGTCAGCTATACCGGTACCTGTCAGTGCAATCACTTTGGATGTGCCGTAGAGCGTTGTTATCGTGAGCGTGGCTGCATAAGCCTTTTCTTCTGTGGGCGTGAACACTATGCTCAAATCACCACCGGCTGCCGATGTCCATGCGGTTGGGTCAATTGCAAAAGCAGCGTCATCACCTGTGAGGGTGTATGCAATTGTATCAGCCAAATTTGTAGCGGACACTGTTACTGTTTGTGCCGGCGAAGAAGCGTCTTTTACTATGTTGCCAAATGCCACCTCGGTTTTATCTACCGAAAGCTCCGGCGTGTTGATGATTACCAATTGCGGCACAGCATCAATATCGCCATTTTCAGCAGATTTGAAGCGGGTGAAACCGGTACCTCCATCGGTGAGTTGGAGGAATATGGTGTCGCGACCGGCTGCTTTTTCTGCCACCACGTAGGCTGTGATGTCGCGTTTCACTGTTGCGCCAACAACTGCTTCGGCTGCAGTGAGAGTTGCTTTTGCAGATATAACTGCATCATCAGCCGGAGTAGGCAAGTCGGCATTGCTCCAAGTTAATGCGGCATAGTTGTGTTTCACCAAAGCCGGCACTTCTCTCACGCTAAACGCATAGGCAGAATTGGCAAGTGAAGAAACGGTCAAATTCAATAAAACTGTTTTGCCGGTTAAAGCAATATCCGTTGGCAACACAAATTCTAAGAATGAGCGACAAAGCGCACTTGTGCTGTAATCTCTGACTTCAAGCTCCGCATTTGCCGATTGGGCAATAGCATTGTTTGCGCCATCACTACGGACGTAGGTGTCTTCCGACACCGGAATCACATTGGTCGCATAATGCACGCTTGCTTCGATTGTCAATGCGGTTCTTACGTCGGGCACAGTCACGGTGTAAACACCTGCTACCGGTACGCCTGCGGCTACCGGTGTGCCATTCACCGTCACCGTTGGCAAATGATAGCCGGGGGTGGTGAACGAGAATGTGTAAGCATCAAAATAGTTCACCGATGCGGCCGGAGTGCCTTGCAAAACAACATTTGCGCCCGGAGTGATACCCACCGCAAGCGGGATGATTACTGTTGTCAGTTCAATAACAGTATTGTCATCTTCGATATTACCGGTTGTGATGGTATAAACATCGCTCACCGGAGCACTCAAGGTGTAAGCGGCTCCATCCAAAGTTGCCGACACGGTATAACCCTCATTTGCTTTGAATTTGAACACAAACGGAGCTCCTTTTTTCGTTGTGTAAGGAGAGGCACCGGTGTGAGAAGTTACCGTCACGTGTGATTCGGAATCACCGGTGTAGTTGACCGTCACCGTTTGCGGTTCGATAGCCGAAATTTCAATGGTCGTGGCTACCTTCACAGCCGAGATGGTGAGCGTATATTCGTCATCGCCGGCGGAGTATGTTCCAACACCAACACTCGTACCGTTAACTTCTACATAAGGATCATAACTTGCATTTAGTACTTTGTATTTAACGGTATAGTTATCACCATAATCTATCGTTCCGGTTGCGCCGGCGGTAATTTGAATGTTAGCATCCGGAACAGGTTGCACCGTAACAGGCACCTGTATTTTTGTAGCCGACACCGCGATGGTAACAGCATTTGTTACAGTTGTCTGAATGGTATATACGCTATCAGCATCCGGGGTAAGCGGCGTGTAGTTCGCTCCTCCCACCGTTGCAGTTGGCTCATAGCCTTCCGCCACCTTGAATGTCAGAGTGAAATTGTCACCTTCGTCAACTTTGTAGGTGCCGCTTCCTTCGGTCGCTTCGGTGGTAGATGCCGTAATATCTGTGAGTTGAGCCGGTGCAGTAACTGTAACAAGGTGTTGCGGTGTGAAAACCAACTGTGGCACATATTCATAATTAGCTGCTTCGCGTGAGTAAAATCTCAGGAATCCGCCGCCACCATTTACTTCGGTGATTGAAAGATAAATAGCCGTAACTCCGGCAACGCTTGCAACATACGGTGTCACATCAACGCTCTGTACTGTATTCCAAAAATATGCATCTCCTACAGTCTGTCCTGTCGGCACAGTTACGAGAGTGCTGTCTGTACCCGGTATCACTGTTTCATCAGGCACCAAACCAACTCCACTATTAGTCCAAGTCAAGGTTGAGAACGCACCTTTCGCTGTTGCCGGAATATCACCTCTCACTTCAAACTTAAAGCCGGTCTGGTTTGGATTAGCTACGGTTAAAACTAAAATTGCCTTTTTGTCACTTAAAGTGAATCCTGCCGGCACATCAAATTTCAAAAACGCTCTACTCCGATTGGCATCGCCACTGTATCTAATATCAAGCGTTCCATTATTAGAAAAATTAGTTCCGTCATGACCGCTGCCGAATCTTATGTAAGTATCTTCCGACACCGGAATCACATCATCGGGATAAGCCCCAAGCACTGCAATCGTTTGTGCCGCCTTGATGTTTGTCACATCCACTGTATAAACGCCACTTACCGGTGCACCTACGGTTTGAAGAGTGCCATTGACCGTCACAACGGGCGAATGATAGCCTGCCGGCAGGGTGAATGCGAATGAATAAGTATCATCCCAATCCACAGCTCTGTCGGTTGGTGCGGTGCCACTCCAAGTGATGTCAGCACCTTTCGTGATTGTGACAGGGAATGTTTGTATGGTTGCATCCAACTCAATGGCTGTATTTGCATTGATGGTAGCCGTGAGCGTATAAACTCCGGCTGCGGGAGCGGCAAACGAATAGGGTGCTCCGTCTATGGTTGCTGTCGGGTTGTAGCCTTCCGCTGTGAAATTCAAAGTGAAAGACTGACCTTGGGGAACGTTGTATGTCCCTGACCCTGCAGAAACCTCTGTGGCTGATGCGTTTGTAATCGTGATAGGAGCACCGGCGGTGTTCGTAACAGTTACCGTTTTGGGCTGTGCTGCCGAGATATAAATTGCCGTTGTGGGTGCCACAATACTTGATACGGTCAATGAATACGGACCGGTTCCCGTTACTGACGCGCTCACATCTATTCCGTCCACTTTGGCTATCGGTGCGTTGGCTGTGGTGAATGTAACGGTGTAATCATCGGCGAATGTGACCGGATAGGTTCCGGCAATTGCAGGCGATGTCAATGCAGCATCTGAACTTCCGTCAACAGTTACAACAACGTTTTTATCTTGCACTTCATACGGACCAATGTCAATTGTGCCGGATTCGCGGGCATCGCCGGTAATGTCTTTGTTGTCGGCAAAAGTAAGACTGGTGGCATCACCGGCCTCTTTCCCTGCAAAACCGGCAAGTGGTGCCCAACTGGAGGTTGTGTTTGCAAAAATAGATGCACCATTGGCTTCTGTCACACAATTGGTGAATGTGACACCCGTATATTTGGTGTCGTCAGCATCAATAATACTGTTAGAAAAAGCCGGAGTGGTAGCAGTGGAGGCATCCAAGTCTATATTTACTACGCCAGCACCATCTGTATTGTTGAAAAAGATGGAATTAGATACCGTGCTGCCTTTCGAGATAAAAATACCTCCACCTCCTGTTGCAGTAGCTATGTTGTTGGCAATTATATTGTTATACACCGTTCCGCCCGTTGCATTACGACTATCGTAGGAGATTCCGCTTCCGTTTGTTGCAGTGTTGTTGACAATGATATTGTTGTAAAGCAGGTCCGTATTACTGTTTCCCATAAATGCACCACCGCCATACGACGAGGTATTGCCTTCGATTAAACAGTTATACACTTTTCCACCGTTGAGAAGGAAAACACCACCGCCATTTCCGGCATTTCCGGCGTTACCTGCCGAACCTGCTCCGTCAGAACGAGTCCAATTGTTTTTGATTTCGCTATTGCGAAGTGTTCCGCGTTCTATGTAGGCTCCGCCGCCATTTTTCCCCTTATTGCCTTGTATTAAGCAGTATTCTGCCACGCAATCCGAACCTTTAAATTGAAGACCGCCATGGTCGGTGGTGGAAGGATTAGATGCCTGGTTTGTATTCTGAATAATAGAATTTCTCACTGTGATACCTCCTGAGGAGCCTGAATAAGCAACGGCATAAACAATTCCCGTACCGGTAGTATTACCTTCGATTGTAAGCCCATCAATAATGGTGGTGGCAGCAGTTGCTGAACTCGAAGTAAACACACTACCTGTTAGATGTGTCACTTTGCTTACATTTGTAAACTCCCACGGTTTGCCTCCGGGCACTTTTGCGCGGGCTGCAATAGTTGCTTCCGTGCCATCGAAGCCACCATAAATGGCAACGCCATCATTCAAAGCAATGGCTGCTGTGATAGTGTAATCGCCCGCTTTTACCCATACTTCATCACCACTTGCAGCTGCGGTGTAAATCGCAGCAATCGTTTGTTTGGCATTCGCCCAAGATAACCCGTCTCCGGAATCATCGGCTCTGCTCGCATCCACATAATAAGTGGCTGCACTCGCCCCGCTCGCTGACAGCAGCAGGGTCGCTAAAAGTATTTTAAACTTTTTCATGACTTGAAAAAATTAAATTGTTTTATAAATGGAGGAGGTATTCCGGTGAACGCCTCCTCCTGTTGTTTTTTTGTTTGTTGTTTATTCTATCACGGTTTGCCCAATGCCAAATTCTGCAATACTCATGTTGCTACCGGCGGTGGTGCCCGCAGTAGGCGTTGCCCATCCTGTCATCAACTTCGCATTCCAATAGGCAAGTTCTATTTTTACATATTGGTAACCAGTAGCCGGCGTGATGTCAATAACATAAAAGTCGTTATTCAGTTCATTCACGTCTTTATTTCCGGGAATCTCCACATCGGCTTCAATGAGAGTGAAATTCGTTCCATCAGCACTGCCGTAGATATTTACACCCCAGACACGGAAACCGATATTGTTGCTGTTTCTGTGCTGCCATCTGATATAATCAAACGGCTGCACCGCTTTCATATCAACGGTGAACGACGGGATAAAATCCGGGTCTTGCAGAGGCACTTCGTTGTACGATTTTCCGGGTTTAGTAAGTGCCAACCAGGTGCCCTGATTATCGTCAAACATGTGTTCCGGCAATCCGGTTGTGCCATCAATGGTATATCCGTAGCCGGTGTCAGTAGTGGTAAACACTGTCCAAGCGGTGCGGTCATAATCCTCTTTTCTAATCACAATCCCCTGCACCGTCACATTGCAATCCCGTGAGATATTGCTGCCGTCAGCGGTAGTAATCGTAATCACGGCATTTCCTTCCGCCACGCCGGTAACGATTCCGGCTGGGGTAACGGTGGCAATGTTGTCGTTGGAAGATTTGTAGGTAACCGTTTTGTCCCAAGTATCAGCCGGGGCAAGCGTTACGCAAGCGCCAAGGTCAAAGGTGCGGTCTATTTTGATAGCCATATTAGCTCCTTCTGCCGTCACGTTGATGGCGGTGGCTTTCACAAAATGGTCGGCAATCGTAATCGGATAAGAAACCGAAACCCCATTCGATGCACGGATGGTTATCGTGTCGATACCATACGTTTTGGGGGTAATCAATCCGCTTGCGCTGATGTCCAATATTTCAGGATGCTTGTTTGAATACGCCACACTCGTGTTGTCGGCATTGCGCGGCATAAAAAACGGTGTGAGTTGCAATGTTTCATTGTCTTTCAATTGTGTTCCATCTGCTTTCTGTATCTGCATGATGTTATTCACATATTTTGCTTCCAACACGGTGACTGCAACTACCTGACCGGCGGCTTCATCGTCTGACTTGCATCCTGAAAACACGAAGCAGGAAGCAACTGTCAGTATCATTAAATAATAAATTGTCTTTTTCATCTTATTCCATAAATTTAATTATTGTTAGTATTAACGGGAAATGTCTTCCCAATCCCACGTTTGTGTCAGATTTTTATTCAATTCCAACTGGTCTTTCGGTATGGGCCAATAATACCGTTTATCGTCCCAAGGCAAAGTCCCGTTCACTACTCTGGGGTCGCGTGGATAGACAATCAGGAAGCTGTCGGCATCTATGAAAACATCGGTGTCGATAATTGCTTTTCTTGCCGTGATACCGCTCGTTTTTACATCGTATCTTCCGTCATACAAAGCCTTTTTTGCGGCATTAAACTTCATACCCCGCAAAGGCACGGTCAGGAGTTTACCGGCTTTCCAACGCATCAGGTCTTCGTAACGCACTCCTTCCATTGCCATTTCGACGCGGCGTTCACGGCGAATTTCCCTTAACAAAGGAGTAACACTATAGTCTAATTTCTCGGCATAGATAGCATCCAAGCGCGTGTCGGCAGGGATATTACCCAATTGCAATTTCGCATCGGGATAAGTCGAGAAATCATACCCTGCGCGTTCACGCAATTTGTTGATGGTTCTGTCCAAATCGGCATCGGTAAGCGTTCTCAATTCGGCTTTAGCTTCCGCCAGCATCAGCAACACCTCACCATAGCGGAATACAACAGCAGTTTGTGTGCCGTTTTGCGACGCACCGGCTTCAAATTCATCTTTATCACACATCCAGTGTTTGCGAATCCAATAACCGGTTACGGTAGTGCCCGGTCTGAATTGTTCGTTGTTTTGAGTATAACGAATGACCGGATAGTAAAGCCCATTTGTTGTTCTGTTCATTTCGTTGTTCGTGGGAGGATAAGCGGCAACGGTCTGCCCCTCGCCGGGTTTGTTCACTGTTTGTGTCAAACGCGGGTCGCGGTCGTCCAATTCCCTCCAATCATCTCCATCGTATCCTTTGAAAAGTGGACTTGTCGAAATAGGTTTTCCGTCGGCACACAGATATTCATCCACCAAACTGCGCGTAGCACCTTTTGCAAAGCGTCCGCTGGGCACATCATTCATCACATAATAGCGTTGAGTGCCGTGTCCTCTGCCGGATTCACCGCCATAAGTGCGAGCCAATATAGCTTCTTTATTGCCGTCAGCCGCAGGGTCTTGTTTGAGGGTAAACAGTTTCCAATACGGAGTAGTTCCGGTATTATACAGTTCGTAGCGATTTGTTGCGATAATTTCTTCACAAGCGGTTTCTGCTTCCTGCAACCACTTATCGGCTGTAGCCTGCAAGCCGAGTTCGGTGTGGTATTTGCGGAACGTGCCTTCAAACAAGCAGATGCGCGCTTTCAGGAAGTTTGCCATATCCTTGTTGATTCTGCCGAAAGAGGCTCTCTCGCCGCTTGCCGGCTGAATATGCGCCACCGCAAAATTGATGCAGTTAAGCACCGAATCCATCAATTCCGCACGCGGCGTGCGCGGGGCAAACAATTCCGGAGAATTTACGTTCAAGTCGGTCTGATACCAAGGCACTTCGCCAAAAATAACCACTTTTTGGTAATAGTCCCACGCCTTGAAGAAATAGGCTTCTGCTGCCCACTTGTTCAATGCCGCCGGGTCGTTGACAGAGCCTTCGGCATCACGGTAGTGGCGCAAAAAATAGTTGACGGCTTTAAGATTCGTCCAACTCCATCCGGTGCCTGTGCCGCTTGAGGGAACTTGAAATGATTCATTTAAGCGCGCATTGGCACTACCCGATTTCACCATATTGTCGGAAAACAAATCGCCGAAGATGATAGGGCTGCCTTTGACAGCATCGCCGAAAGGTGCCACATCGTCATAAGCAGAGCCCCTCTGATGACCTTTTATATACATATCATACAGTTGGTTCAGATATATCGGGAGGTCACCTTCATTTGTCAGGAACCCGCCTTCTGCCAAATCCTGAGTTGGGTCGCGTTGCATGAAATCGTCATTACATGCGGTTGCAAAGCCTGCAAAGAGGCTTACTGCGAACAAATATTTTATTATCTTTTTCATATCTTTCTATTATTTACAATTAAAATGTGATTTGTGCTCCTATTGCAACAGTTCTTTTCTGAGGATACGCATCCGTGAGTTGGTCCACATCCAGCACGTCGGGAATATCCGATACCTCAAACAAGTTGTAGGCAGACACATTGAAACGCAGTTTATCCACACCCACTTTTTTTGTCAATGTGTTTGGCAGAGTGTAGCCCAATACCACTTGTTTCAAGCGGAGATAGGAACCATCCACCATGTAGCCTGATTGAACGTTCACGCTTGAGGTGTACATCGGGAATTTGGCATTGGTGCGTTCCGGAGTCCACGAGTTGTCATACATATAGCGGCTGCCGGCTCCACCGCCCCAATAGTTGCCATTGCTAATCCACAAATCGCGTTTGCCCACGCCTTGGAAAAACACATTCAGGTCGAAACCTTTGAAAGCAGCATTGCCGGTGATGCTATACGTATAGCGCGGCGTGCTGTTGCCCAAAATGCGGCGGTCGCCCGGGTCGTCTGTGGTGCTCGAGCCGGCATTGATGAAACCATCGCGGTTGAGGTCTTGATACCAAAGATAGCCGGGCCAGTAGGTCGTGCCGGGTTGGATGGGTCCGTGAAAATCATACCCTGTGCCGGAAGTTTTGGGCGTAAGGTCTGTTTCCTGAAGGATGCCTCCTGTTTCATAGCCCCAGATGTCATTCACGTAGGCTCCATCGTATAAAGACCCAATGTTGTTGGTGGGATTAGCCGCATAATGCAGCACTTTGCTTCTGGAGTCAGCCAATACCAGTCCTGCATCGTAGCGCAGCCCGTTTGCCAGCTTGTCTGCCCAATTGAGAGTTAATTCCCATCCGGAAGCCATGATAGAACCGGAATTTTCCAACGGAGCACCCGCGCCCAACACAGAAGGATAGGCAACCACTCCATTGGTCAGAATGTCTGTTGTTTTCCGTTCATAAATATCAAAGGAGGCACTCAAGCGGTTTCTCAAGACCGTCACATCCACACCAAAGTTGGTCGTTGCCGCTTTTTCCCAAGTCAATGTCGGCGACACCAATCCGGGCACTTTCACCGTTGTTGACCATTTGCCGTCAATGAAATAGTTTGCTGTCCCCGATTCCATGGTAGCCTGATAGGGATAGTATTTGGAGGGCTGGCTACCGAGTTTACCCCATGAGCCTCTCAGTTTCAAGTTGTCCAAATAATCCTTTGTGGGTGCCATAAACGCTTCTTCCGAAATTCTCCAACCTGCGGAGAACGAAGGGAAGAAGAAAAAGCGTTCGTTGGGCGTAAAGCGCGAACTGCCATCGTAGCGACCATTCGCTTCAAAGAGGTAACGGTTGAGCAAATTGTAGTTGATGCGCCCGAAGCCCGCCCGTCCCGTGCGCGATTGTGCGCCGGTAGAAGACGTATGCAACGAAATGTCTTCTGCGGCATTCGGCTTCAGAATATCCGGCGAAAACAAGCCCGTCAGATTGATAGTCTGTGAACTAAAATCGACACTTTCCTGATTGAAACCAAGCACGGCAGAGAGCGTATGTATTTCGGCAAATGTTTTGTTGAAATCCAAATAGGCATTGATAGCGTAGTTATCGGTGGATTCGCGATACAATTCCGCTTTGTTTACATCGGTGCCTTGTGATGATTCAAGTTTCCACGCTGCATTTACAACCCAAAATTGGGGATTGCGAATGGTGTGCTGCTCCGATTGCGGTGTATAGGACAAATCAAGTTTCGCTTTCAACACTTTCGGCACAATGATAAATTCGGGCGACAGCAACAGCGTAGTGGTTCGCGAAGTCCAATCTTTGCGTGCCCCCCGTGCTTGCCAAGCGAGAATATTATCGGTGTAATTATTTGGAATAGGGTCGTTAGGTCCGGTCATGATGGGCTGATTGATGTTTCTACTCGTTTCACCACCTTTCATGGCAGACCAAATACTGCCTTTGCCACCAAAGCCATCGGGCTGCTCGTAGTTCGACTCATTGTAGCTCACTTTGCCTTCGAGGTTAAACCAATCTGTCATCTTAGCGGAAATGCGAGCGGAGGCGTTGTAGCGTTTGTATTCATCAGTCTTTATTTTGTACATCCCTTCCTGGTCTTGATAGCCCAGCGAAATGTAATAGGCTACTTTGTCTGAGCCACCCGAAAAATTCAGATTATGCTTTTGTGTAGGTGTCCAATCTCTCAGCACCTCTTTATATGGATTCATATTTCCAACCCAAACAATGTTGGCACCATCCATATAGTAGTTAGGTGCGTTTTTCGGGTCGTCTATATAGGCTTTCATCGCAGCCAATTTTGTTCCATCTGCCGAGCCTACCGTACCACCTGTCCACAAAACTTTTTCCTGTCGTGCTTTCTCAATGGTGTAGGAATCCAAGATGTCGGGGATAGCCGCAGGCGTATCCCAAGAAATGTCGTAGCTGTAACTGATTTTGCCCTTCTGGTTGAATTTACCCGACTTGGTGGTAATCAAAATCACCCCAAATGTGGCTTTCGTACCGTAAATGGCAGCCGCCGAAGCATCTTTGATGGTGCTCATGCCCTCGATGTCGTTCGGATTCATTTGGTTGAGCATGGCGGTGCTATATTCGACACCATCCACCAAAATAAGCGGTGAGCCGCCATGGGTGCCATCTACATCCACTTTGTATGTACCATTATCTTCGTACATGGAAGTACCGCCGCGAATATTGAACGATGGAACGGTGTTTGGCTTACCATCGCTCATTCCGATGTTCAAGTTAGGCACCAAGCCTTGCAAAGCCTGCCCGATATTGGCTACCGGACGGTTCTCAAACGCTTCGGCAGACACTGTGCTGATAGCACCGGTCAAATTGACCTTTTTTTGCGTACCGAAACCCACGACCACCACCTCGTCGAGATTTGCGGCATCTTGTGTTAAAGTAACATTGATTGTTGTTTGCCCATTTACGGGCACGGATTGGGTGGAATAACCCAGATACTCCATCACGATGGTGGCACTCGGCGATACTCGGAGCGAGTATTTTCCGTCCACATCGGTTGCCACACCGTTGCCCGGATTGCCTTTTTCGATAACACTGGCTCCGATGATGGGACCATCCGCATCGGACACCACGCCTGTGACGGCGATTTTTGCCGCTTGGGGAGATTCGGCTTTTAGGTGGTTTGCACCCCCCCCCGTGATAATTGCGCTGCTTAACAACAGTACTTTTGCAAAGTTTTTGACTTTCCTCATAAAAAATAAAATTAAGTCGTTTAACAAATTTTTTTGTCGTTGCGGGAGATTGTGGGTCAATCCCGCAATGACATCTCATAATAACGGCGGCAAATTTAGGGGAAAGATTGTGAATGGCTTCGCTCAAATTGACGTTTTTTTAGCTCAAATTGACGTTTTTTGAAGTTTCACCTCTATGTTTTGCAGCAAATGCCTTAGGTGTATCGCCAAACTCCTTTTTGAAGACCTTGGTGAAATAGGTTTGAGATTCTATGCCTACATCGCTCATTACTTGGTTAATGCGCAGGTTCGTTTCGATGATTAGACCGGCGGCTTTGCGCAGGCGTTGGTGCAGGACAACTTCGTTGGGGGATTTGCCCGTCAGTGCTTTTACTTTGGCGAATAGCTTGCTTCGGCTCATTTTCATTTCGGAGGCGATGAAGTCGATGTTTAATTTGGAGTTTCCCATATTGTCTTCAACGATTTTGTTAAAATTCTCCAATAGAGCCTTGTCCCGCTCGTTGGTTGCCGCATCGGCTATGTTGACAAAATAGTTTTTGTAGAAAGTCATTTGAATTTTGTGCAACTCCTCATTTTTGTTTTTCTCAACATCGTGCAAATACACTTGCAAAATCAGATACAGGATGCCCAACACAAACAAGCCGTAGATAACATACGCCCACCAGCTGAGCCATGGAGCAGGGTTGACACGGATGTTCACCACCGTTGGCGTTTCGCTCCACACGCCATCGTTGTTGGCGGCAAGCACTTCAAACGTGTAGTTTCCGGGCGGAACTTTGGCATACAAAGCCATGCGATTGGATGCGTCAATTTCGAGCCAATCGGCATCATATCCGTCTAAGCGGTATTTGTAACGTGTTTTTTCGGGCATTAAATAATTGTCCGTGGTCAATCGAAATCCGAAATTTGCTTGATTGTGATTCAATCGGATGACACTATCCTGCATCACGGATTGAAGTTTGACAGGCAGGTTGTCTATCAAAAACTCCGCGAGGAGGGCTTTGGGTTGGTGGGTATTGTGCGAAACGAGGGCAGGATTGACTATCGTGAAACCGCCGGTACCACCGAAATACATCCTGCCGTCGTCGCCTTGAGCCACAGCAAACGGATAATAAACTCTGCCTTGTGTACCATCCTGCGTGTCGTAGCGCGAAAATACATTGTTGGCTATGTTGTAATAGACCAAGCCGTTGTCTGTGCCCATCCAAATATTTCCCCGGCTCTCGCAACCAATGCTGTAAATGGCTTTCACATTGTGTTTTAGAATATCTTTATAAGTCGTGAAATCGCCCGTTTTCGGGTCGTATTTAACTAAGCCGTTGCCTGTTGTGCCGAGCCACAGATTGCCGGCTGTATCCGGACAGGCGGTAAAAAAGTTCATAAACAGCGTGTCTTTTGGCGGCACGGCTTCGATGGCTCGCGTTCGGGTATCCATCCGATACAGCGATTTACTGTCGAGCAGCCACAATTGATTGCCTGCGCCACGCACCATATCAAACAAATAATACTTTTTCTCATCGGGATAATTGTAGTGGGTAAACGTTTGTGTTTTAAAGGAATAGAATGAAAACGCCATCCCACGCTGTTGGTAGATTATCCACAACCCCTCATCGCCTTCGAGCAAGATTTTTCGCATATTGTTGTTGAGCAGCGAATTTTTGTCCTTGGAGTTGTGTCGAAAATGGTCGAATTGATTCGTTCCCGGGTTATAACAATCCAATCCTCCCAAGAAAGTGGCAATCCATAGATTTTGATTGTTATCCACAACGAGGGATTTTATATAGTCGGATACAAGGCTATTGTTCAGAGTATGAGTAAGATACGTAAATTGTCCGGTTCGTTTATTCATCCGGTTGATGCCGCCGCCTTCCGTGCCAATCCACCACGACAGTTGGTCTTCGGCAAACGCCGAAACAACACGGTAGTTTAGCATTTTATCCATTGGATAAAACGAGTCGAAGGCACGTTTTTCGTTCAAATTGACGTAAGCCATTATCCCCGAATACATCCCGAGCCACAGATTTTGTTGCCGGTCTTCGGTAATCGTCCAAACCGAATTGTTCGGCAAACTGTAAGGGTCGGTATCATCGTGTTTATAGTAGGTGTAGGTGTTTTGTTCGGGGTTAAAAATCTCAATACCATCGCGCGTAGCAAACCAAATATGCCCGTTTTTATCGATATGAAATTGGGATGTGAACGTAAGTTTTTCCGTTCCGGAATAGTCAAAATGCGCCTCTATCGTTTTGGTCGCCAAATCAATTTTATATAAACCGTGCTTTGCCACCAACACCCACAACTTGCCTTGATGCGCTTTAGCACTTAAAACGCGCCCTTCTCTATGGGGCGTAAGCATAAACAAAGAGAAATTTTGGGTAGTCTGATTGAAGAGAAAAATTTTTCCATAATTGCTAATCTGATATAAATCGGATTGATTCACGCAAAAAGCCGAAGAGAGGTAGGAAATGGAATCGCCATCGTACAACGGTCGGTAGGAAGTTTGTTTTTCGACATCCAAAATGCGCCAATATCCCCCCATCTGCCACAACCAGACCCTGTTTTGAGCATCCAATTCAACTCGGTCTAACGCATCCGCCCAAGCGAGTTCAAAACTGTCGGCTTCTTTATTGTAAACAAACAATCCATTGTTGGTGTTCACAAAAAATTTGCCGTCTGTGCCGATATTCATATCCTTAAACAGCCATTCTTTCGCTGAGTTGTGGACAGTAAAGGAGGAATGATACATCTTATATTGATAGCCATCGAAACGATAGAGTTCGTCTTCCTGCGATACCCAAATAAAGCCGTCATCGTCTTGCAACACCGATTGCACCCCATCATAGGAGAATCCACCTTCGGGCGACATCGTCCGAAAGCGATAAGTGTCTGCAGCCTGCGTCGTTGCGGCAAACATCAGCAATATGAGTATGGTGATTTGGCGCATATATGGAAATATCGCTATATTTGACAAAGCATGCTTTAAATTCAAAGCCATTTTTCGCATCTTTTTCTGACCTCTGAATGAGGACTGTCAAACCCGCATCCGTCGGTTTTTTGTATTTTTATTAAATTTCCTCCACAAAATTACAACACATTTTTTGAATGCGCAAGCGGTTCTGCATTTTTTTTGCTCACACCTACCGGTGTGTTCACACCGGGCGGTATATTGCACTGTATATTTCCCGCAGGGGGATGCCTTTTTCTTTCGCCAGACGGCGGGCGTCTTCGTATTCGACGGCGATGCGGGGCGTGTGACCGTAAAAGGTCTTTTTGGCTTTGACTTCGCCGTAGGGCGTGGATACGGTCACGGCTTCACGGGGAAGACAAGTCCGCAGGACGCTGTATTTTCGCACGCCGATGGTTGAGGTCTCGGTGAACAGGATGTCTTCCATCATGGCGACGGCTGCCTCGTCGCAGAGTATGTTGATGCGAGTGGCCGGGCGGCATTTCTTCATGTATATCGGCGAAAAGAACACATCCCGTGCGCCGGCTTCCAATAGCCGTTCCATCACATAGCCCAGTATTTCCGGGGTTGTGTCATCGATATTCGTTTCGATGACGGTTGCCGTATCCTGTCCGCTCGTTTTGCTTTCGATGGTTTCGCCCCAGACCACCCGCAGGAGGTTGGGAATGGCGAACTCTTTTGTTCCCGAGCCATAGCCGGTTTTTAGCACCGACATCTCCGGCATCGGACCGAAACTTTCGGACAGTTCGGCTATAATAGCGGCTCCGGTCGGCGTCATCAGTTCACCTTCGATGTCTAACTGTTTAAATTTTGCTCCTTTGGCAGCCAGCACTTCCGTCACGGCGGGCACCGGCACGGGTATCGTGCCGTGCTGACATTTGACAAATCCGTGCCCGTCGTGCAACACGGAAGCGCAGATTTTGTCCGGCGCGAGCATATCCACACAGATAGCCGCTCCCACAATGTCGATAATCGAATCGACGGCTCCCACTTCGTGAAAATGCACTTCTTCCGGCGTAGAACCATGTATTTTAGCCTCCGCTACAGCCAGCCGCATGAAGATTCGTTTCGCCAATTCTTTGGCACCTGCGGAGATGCCGCTTCCGTCAATGATATGTGCAATGTCGGTCATTGTACGGTGAACGTGCGGGTGATGGTGGTGGTGGTGAAAGAGGTGCAGCCCTTTGTGGGAGTGAGTATGTTCTTCTTTTTCAACAAGTACGTCCACATGTTTGGCACCAATCCCATGTTTCGACACCTCCGACACGCGAAGCTCCCAGCCATCCAGATTGAGTTTTTTCAGTTCGCCGGTAAGTTGTTCCGGGTTCACGCCCAGGTCAAGCAGTGCAGAAAGCGTCATGTCGCCGCTGATGCCCGCAAAGCAGTCGAAATAGAGAATTTTCATACGCACAAGTTTGAATTTTTTAACAATTTATTTTATTGATGCTGTTTGCCATGTATGCTGCGCCGAAGCCATTGTCGATATTCACCGTTGCCACGCCGTTGGCGCACGAATTGAGCATCGAGAGCAGAGCGGCCACGCCGCCGAAACTTGCGCCGTAGCCCACACTTGTGGGCACGGCAATCACGGGCTTGTCCGTCAATCCGCCCACCACACTTGCCAGAGCACCTTCCATCCCGGCAATCACGATAATGACGTTCGCCGAAGCGATGATGTCGAGTTTGGCAAGCAGGCGATGAAGTCCGGCCACGCCAACGTCGCAAAGCCGTTCGACTTCGTTGCCGAGAAACGTTGCCGTAACGACAGCCTCGTCTGCCACCGGAATGTCGGACGTACCTGCCGTGATGACCAGTATCTTTCCGCCGCCGGTTTTCTCCACCGGTTGGCGGCGGATGACGATGGTGCGCGCCGAAGGATTCCACTCCGCATTCGGATACAGTTTCAGAACGGCTTGTGCCGCTTCTTCCGAAGCTCTGGTCGCCAAAATATTGCAGTTGCCCGATTCGAGCATGTTTTGAACGATTCCCTCGATTTGAGCAATCGTTTTTCCGGCGCAGTAAATCACTTCCGGACAGCCGTTACGTATCTGCCGGTGATGGTCGACAACGGCATAGCCAAGGTCGTCGAAAGGCTTTGTTTTCAGCCTCCTCTCCGCTTCGTCGACCGACAGGTGCCCGGTCTTCACTTCCTCCAGCAATTTTTTTATCTCCATTGTATTCGCTTTTAATTCATGCTTCCGCTCCGGAATCCTTCCAAATCAAGTGTAACATACTTGAATCCAAGCGACTTGATTTCTTCGACAATCTCCGGCAAGTTCAGGATTGTATCAAAATATTCGCGTGGGGCTTCGATGCGGGCGATGGTTTCGTGCCAGCGTACCCGACACCCTTCCATTCCCCGTTTACGCAGCGTTTCTTCAGCCGCTTCCACAGCTGCCAGCCGTTCCTTTGTAATCTCCACGCCATACGGAATCCTCGACGAGAGGCATGCATTCGCCGGTTTGTCCCATGTGGTTACGCCTAATTGCCGGCTGTATCTGCGGATATCGTCTTTGGTCAGTCCGCAATCTATCAGCGGGCTGACAACGCCCATTTCCCGACCGGCTTTTATTCCGGGACGATGCGCCGATTGTACATCGTCTGCATTCTGCCCGTCAGCCATACAGGTGATTCCGTACCGCTGTGCTGCCTCCAATATCAGGGTGTAATTATTCCGTTTACAGAAATAACACCGCATCCGGCTGTTTTCGGCAAACTCTTTTGATTCAAAAGGGTTCTCCTCGACCACTTCATACCGTACGCCGAGGCGTTCGAGGATATCAATAGCCGTCGCTTTGTCGCGCCGCGCCAATACCGGAGAGTCAACCAGCACTGCCATGGCATTGTCGCCCAATACACCATACGCCACGTGCAGGAGAAACGACGAATCTACTCCTCCGGAATAGGCTACGCACAATTTCCCATAAGTCGCGAGCTCCTTTTTAAGATTTTCCAACTTATCCATTTTCAATAATCAAGCAAGTAAATTTTCATATATCACATAACATCCATACACAAAACACAGGGACGACGAAAGCAGCACCAGGACTGTCCGCAATCCTTTGGAATGAATCAGTTTTTTTGAAAACGGAATGCTGAACACTCCGGCGACAATCGTCATTCCAACGATGGAGCCGATACCGAAAATCAGCAGATACAACAAACTGTTGGCAATGGTTTCAATCTGCGTCATCACCAGCACCACCAGTGCTCCGCTACCAGCCAGCCCGTGGACAATACCGATTCCGTACGATGTCTTATGCAGGTTTTTCCCTTTCAGAGGAACGTGAACGTGAACATGAGGCTGTTTATTCGCTCCTGCATGTTCATGGTGATGCGTGTGAATCAGGGTTTGCTCGTCCCGCAGAAAGACACAGAGGCGGTATGAAGCCACAACAACCAGCATCAACCCTACGGCGGCTTCAAAGTAGGCAAACGAGCTGTCGGGAATATTCACCTTGAACAATATCATGAGAATCCCAATCAGGAAAATCGTGGACGTATGCCCCAATCCCCAAAAGATACCGTCTTTCAGTGCCGGAAAGATTTTGTTTCGCTGCGACACGATATTCGTCACAGCCAATATATGGTCGGCTTCAAAAGCATGAAGCAACCCTTCATACAAGGCGTACAGCAGCAACACTATCAATGACAATTGTTCCATCTGTGAATTTTATGGATGCAAATGTACGCAAAATATTTTGAATGGCAAGCGAAAAATGCAAATTCAACAACTATTGTACCTTTGTCAAAAAAAAGCCGCGCCTCGCGGCGCAGCTCCGTCAAATTAAAATGTGTTCTTAAAAAAAACCAAAGTCATCAATAAACCCAGCCCGGTGTTGGCGTCAAATTAGAATTTTTTTCTGCTTCTGTGCGCGGTACGGGCCAAATGTATAATTTGTCGCCTCCCCAGGTGTAACTTCCGGCATTGGATACGGCACCCCAGATATTGTAGGCAAAAGTGCTTCCACCGTCAAATTTGGTTTGCTTCAATGTGCGCCAACGCATTTCGTCGAAGAAGTTAACGCCTTCGTTCACAAATTCACGGCGACGTTCGTCGCGCACATAGTTGCGTGCGGTGGCTTGATTGGCAAATACGGCTGATGGAGTCGGCATGGCAACGGAAGTGCGGCTGCGCACTTCTGCCACTTTAGCCTCTGCACCCGACAAGTCGTTTAATTCCACCAGTGCTTCTGCCCACCACAACAATACATTAGCGTAGCGGATAAGCGGTTCATCTATCGGACAATCTCCCCGAATTTGTTGTTCGGTACCTTCTGCTACAAACTTCCGATGATAATATTGAAAACCGTTATCACCGGCTCTGTCCGTTGCAAAATCATCCACATGCGTTTTGTTTGGAGTATCATTTCCTGCATTGATAGGCCAGCGAAAAACAACATCCATCGCTTCGTTCGGGTTAGCAAAACTGAAACTGCCAAGAAATACGGAATAAGGGGTGATGACATTTGCCGCTAAGCGCGGGTCGCGATTTGCATACGCTGCCTTAATGCGAACTTCGTTGCCATAATGCAAGTAATCGGCTTGTGCCGCAGGAGATGCCGCACTTAGCATTGCTCTTATCTTTCCTTTAATCGAGTTCCACGCTGCGTGGGTATCATATACCGGATTGCCTGCTGCGTCTAATGTGTCGCGCAGGAAATAAACGGCACGGTCTTTCGCATCCATCGCCGAGTAACCGGGAATAACAGCGTCCCAATCGAAAGCCGAACCATCCGTATTTTCGTAGAGGTCAACCACATGAGGGTCAGCAAAATAATCTCCCCAGCCACCACCTCCAATGGGAGCAGCACTACCACGAGCACCGCAATATTGCAGTACTCGATGCCCGTAATACGTTGTAGCTTCGTGCTGAATGCTGAATATCATCTCGTCAGATTTTTCATTTGCTTCTTTGAAAAGCGCCTTATAGCCTCCTTGAAACAGCGCATAACCGGCGGCTTGCACTTGTGCAAAGTCGGCTACTGCTTTGTTGAGCAATGCATTGTCTGCAGTCACTGTTCCATCGTTTGCATACTTTGCACCTTGATACAGGTAGGCTTTTCCGCGCAAGGCATAAGCCGCACCTTTGGATATACGTCCGGTAGAAGTTTTATTGGGTAAATTCGGCTCATTGATGCAGTCCGTCAAGTCGTTGACGATTTGTGCCCATACATCGGCTTCCGAAGATTGTGCTTTGGTGGCATCATCTGCCGATGCCAACGGTTCCGTATAGAGCGGAACTCCCAAACCATCGCGTCCAAAAAGTTCGTTGAGACGGAAGTAGAAATAGGCACGCAAAAATTTGGCCTCCGCCACCAGTCGTGCATTCTTGTCTGCAGAGGCGGGCGATTTTTGAGGAATGTTGACAATAGCATCGTTAGCACGATGAACGCCTTCGTACAATTTTTTCCAAGTATCGCTGAAAATACCACTACCGACAGTCAAAGAGCCATTGCTCATCCCGCCCGATTGACCGGCAGTGTTGGCTTGCCCGCTCATACCCCATATTTCAAAACTCCACGTACTGCCGTTTTGAGAGGCACTGTTGTTGATTCCGGTGCCTATGCTACTGTAAGGACCCCAGTCGCGCAACGCTGCATATACACCGGCAACGCCTTGGTCAACCGATGCTTCGGTTGTCCACATAGTACTGGTTGCAAGCGCATTGTGCGGTGCAGTATCCAGTATATCCGTACAAGCACTTGCTCCTAACAGCAAACTTGCTCCGGTAAAAACATATTTTATTATCGTTTTCATATCTGTAATTTTTTATGATTAAAATGTTAAATTAATACCTGCCGAAAGCAATCGAGCAATGGGGTAGACATTCACAGCACCACCAATTTCAGGGTCAACGCCCGGATAGTCGGTAATTGTGAGCAGGTTTTCACCTGAGAGGAATACCCTCAATCCGGCGATATGTGCTTTGCTCATCCACGCTTTGGGAAGCGTATAACCCACTTGCAAATTTTTCAATTTCAAATACGAAGCATCGTACAAAAACTGCGTGTTTTCTCTATAGGCACCGCCACTTCCGGTACGCAAGCGGGCATACGGGGCATTTACATTGTCGTCCCTGTAAAATTTAGTAGCAGCATCAATAGGCAATACATTGGTTGGACCACCAAGATAGTTTTGGTTTACCCCCCGTTCGTGCAAATAGTAATAAAAATCACCGGCACCTGCCCACGTCATACTGAAATCAATGCCTTTCCAATCTGCCGATGCAGAGAAGCCGTAAGTATATTTAGGGGCAGAGGATTTACCGGTAAATTGTCTGTCGTTGCTATTACCATAGTTTCCGTCGCCGTTGTTGTCGGCAAAAAGATATTCACCTTTCCACAATCCGCCATTTTGATTCACCGTGGCTCCATCAAAAGTATATATTTTTTTACCGGTTGCATCTGTATAAGCAAGCATATCTCTTACCCATTGCAAATCTGCGTCTGTCCGTATCATACCGTCTTTGGGTCCACCGTTGGGATTAACCGAACCATCACCATTGTAATAGGAGCCATCGCCGCGGTAGTGATTTCGCAAATAGTATTCATCCATTAGATGTCCTTCCACACGCAAAGAACCTGTTTCGCCGCCGCCCGTAGTTACATCGCCGATATTGGTCTTGTAAGTCCGCGTACCATCTGCATTTTCTACCCATCCCTGTTCGAGTACTCCCCGGTATTTTGTAATTTCGTTGTTGTTGTAGGCAAAATTACCGCTTACGGCATAATGCACATCGCCTATTTTGTCGTTCCAACCCAAGGTCATTTCCAATCCGCTGTTGAGCATATCTGCCGTATTTTGATAGGGAGCAGTAGCGATTCCAACGGTCAGATAAGAGGCAGGATTGTAAAGAATACCTTCCGTAGTCCTGTTGTAATAATCCAATTCCAAATTTAAGCGTGAATTAAGGAAAGCTGCATCCAGGCCCACATCGGCAGAGTTTATTTTCTCCCATTGCAACAATGAATTGGCAAGCTTGGTAACAGCCAACCCGTTGAGAATACCACCGTCCAATACATTATTTACTTTTCCGTAAGTCGCCTGCCAATCGTAGTAGCCGGAAGTAGTATTGCCCAATTTTCCCCACGATGCACGCAGTTTCAAATTGTTTACGATGTCTTTTGCCGGCGCAAAGAAATCTTCTTCACTCACGCGCCAACCGGCAGAAAATGAAGGAAATACGCCTACACGATAATCCGGAGAAAAGCGCGAAGAAGCATCCCGACGGAAGTTGGCTTCAAACAGGTAGCGACTTTTGTAGGCATAATTCAAACGACCGATGTAAGATACCATCGCGTACTCTTGCTCTACATCACCACCGATACTCACCATCTCTGTCGCTGTGGTAATATCCGTCAAACCGAAGTCCAATAATCCCATTTTAGTGGCATTGAATCCGGATGTGTTGTAATAAAATTGCTCATAACCCAACATGGCACTGACATCATGGTCGCCAAACGTCTTGTTGTAGTTCAACAAAGCATTGGCCGTATATTGCTCGTTGCGATTGGCAGTACGGGAGGTCTGAGCTGTTTCCAAAGTTGTGCCCGGAATGGTTATTAAACCGGTACGGAAACTATAGGCATCCAAATTTTTAGCGTACGTTTTTGAATCGTAAAAATAATTCTGATAGTTGATACTGGCGCGAGCGGATAACCCTTGCCAAATATCCACATCTGCAAACCAAGTGGTGTTGATGCGGGTAGTTGTCTGTTTCCCGCCTGTTGCATTGATATTTTTAATCGGATTCATCACGCTGCTTGATTCTTCCGGACTTTCCGGCGCACCGTATTTGCCATCATAAAAAGGATTGATAGCACCTATGGTTTGAAACCGATAAGTATTCATTTGATTCACATCCCCGGGTTCTTTGTTTCTTTGCACCGCATAAGTGTGTGTGCCGATTTTCAAGAAGTTTGTGATTTTACTTTCAACGTTTATACGCATATTGAACTGGTCTATGCCGGTATTTTCCAGCGTTCCCGGATTTTCAAAGTAGCCGAGTGACAACAAATAAGTGCTGTTTTCACCGCCACCCGAAACCGACACATTGTGTTTTTGCGAATAGTTGGGAGCAAACAGAATCTCGCTCCAATTGGTATTGGGGAAAGCCAGCCAGTTAGGAATTTGATTGCCGTTAGGGTCGGTATAGGTTCCATTCGGATTGGCACTGCCGGCACGCCAGGCGTCAATATTTGCCTGAGAATAGTTCTGCGCACTTATAGAGGGATTAGAGGCTAATTCCGCCTTGTTATATAATTCCATATAAGAAGCATAGTCCCACAGAAAATCAATAGAAGAACTGGCTTTTTCCTGTGTAAAAATACCCGTATAGGTTACTTTGGGAGCAGCTCCCTTTTTCCCTTTTTTGGTAGTAACCAACACAACACCGTTAGCACCACGCGAACCGTAGATAGAAGCCGAAGCCGCATCTTTCAATAAAGAAATGCTCTCCACATCTTCAGGGTTCACCGAATTGAGGTCGGCTTCCGCACCATCAATGATAACAATCGGTCCACGATAATCGTTATTGAACGTACCGATACCGCGAATGCGGATGTTGGCACCATCGCTACCCGGATTACCGGAACTTTGACGCACCGAAACTCCGGCAGCCAAACCGGTCAGTCCGGTGGAAAGGTTGGGCATTGCCCTGCTTTCCAGCTTTGACGCACCGACAGAAGCAACCGAGCCGGTCAGGTTCGCTTTTTTCTGCGAGCCATAGCCCACCACCACCACCTCATCGAGGTTGGCAGCATCTTGTGCCAAAGTAACATTGACGGTTGTTTTGCCGTTTACGGCAACGGATTGGGTGGCATAGCCCAAATAACTAACTTCCAGTGTGGCGTTTGGTGACACTTGCAAGGAGAATTTTCCGTCCAAGTCAGTTGCAACTCCATTTTTGGAATTTCCTTTCTCGACCACACTTGCGCCGATGACGGGTCCATCGGCATCGGATACAACGCCGGATACGGGGATTTTAGCCCCTTGTGGCGACTCGGGATAGGGGGGTAGTACCCCCCCCCCCCCCCGAGCGTCATGACGGCGATACAGAGCATCGCTGTCGCAAAATTACTTAACTTTTTCTTCATTTTGATGTTAAATTAAATTTATACTAAAATTACGGATTTTTTTGTTTTTTATAAATCCGCGCACAAAAGTAAGGTTTATAAATGTTTTTTGCAAGTTTTTTAACATATAATTTTGGCGCATCCAAAAAAAGGGCGTTGATATTCGCTCCTCACAGGTGCACGACAAATTTCCCATTTTCAGGCTAAATCTTTTTTTGAGGTGCTAACTTTGCAAACGGTGCCTTGTCCCGCATAGGGACAGAGAATCATCGCCATGTGTGTCATAATGTAGATATGGGTGTTTCATCCTCCGGCATGCAGATATGTGATATTCGTGCAGGAAAGACGTGTTGGCCAACGCGACCCCATAGAAAGGCGTGTCAGCATGAGGTGTCTCCGCTCCGCAAAGCGGTCTAACGCCCGCTTTGCTTCGGTCGACAAGACGACCTTGTCGTGGGGGTAGGGGGGAAACGCAGCGGCGGCGGAGCCGCCGCTGCGTTTCCCCCTCTCTTAAAAAATCGCCGCCGTCCTGTCGACCGCAGGGGCGGAGCCCCGCAGCGGAGACATCTCCTGCGAACAAGCCGCCCGAATGGGCGGGATTATGATGATGCCGTCCTCGCAGGACTAAGGGCTGAGTCACCCACCAATACCGTAGATTGCGCTGCCCTCTTCGACTTCGCTCGGGGCTTCGGCATCACCCACCTACGGTTATGCACATGTCGTCCCTGCGGGACTGCGCTCAGGATGAGTTTGCAGGACTTGCAAAATATAGCACCTCAAAAAAAGATTTAGCCCATTTTCAAAGGAAAATTTGCCGGGACAATCCGCTAGGGCGACTGGGTGGATGTGGACTCTTATGCGTGCTTCATGTTCATTTGTCAAAAATACTGCGCTGCTACATGGTTGTTGGTGATGTGCCAAACATAAAATCTATTCACGACCTGCTGATAGAAGCCATACCATGATGTGTGTTTATTAGGGCGGTGCTACTCTACCGGGGCGAATGCCAATGTTCTCTATCATGAAATCAATAATACCATCCACATAAACTTGGGCACTCTCCTGAAAACCAAAATAGCCTTGCTCGAAAAGCAGAACAGATAAGTCTTCCAAATACAATTTGACGACAGGAGCAAAGATTATCTGTCTTGCCATGGCCACGAGGCAATTACTTTGTGCATATACTCTTTCAACTCCGCGGCTGTAATCCCTTCAGCCCACGCCTTTTCGAATGCCTCATCATATTGAGGCAACTCATCTACATACTCTCTCGTTTGTGCATGTCGCACCGGTTGTAACTGTTCCATATTTTTAGCCGTTTTTAGATGAATAATTTTCTGCAAAGATAGCATTATTTTTTGAAATTGAAAGACTGCGCTATCCAATTGAACAGCGCAGTCTTTTCAAAAATATTAAATTAAAAAAATGATTTTATTGTTTATCCCACCACAAGCGTCCCCACTCGTTGTCAATGGGTCCAAACTCTGGGTCGGCAGCCATATCATCCAATCGCTTCTTGAGGTTGGCGTAATTGTGTACACCCTCGTTGGGGTAAGAAAACTTTACCCGGCGCGGAATCACGCCCACCGGTTCGCCTAGAACAGGATAGCAGTCTTCAAAACCCACCAAAGTCGCAGCATTGTTGGGATAGCCTGTGCGCTTCCATTGCGCCCACGCCTCGTCTGCATTCGTGTAGCGGTCGACCCACGCCTGCGCCCATATCTGCTCTTTGCCCTTGCCGGCATCCCATGCAACGTCAGATTTTAGCATATACGCATCTATTTCTGCGGGTGTCATTGCAGAATATTCAAGAACATCGCAATATTTGCCTATGTCATTATAGAACTTGAGCGAAGCGCGCACACCTTCCTCGTACCAGTCCTGCGCTGATTTTGAGCTCGTAATGCTATGCTCCAGAACAAATTCTGCCGCAAGGAAACAGAAATCCGCATACGTCATAACGGGTGCCAGATTGCCACCACTGCCGCCATTGTCGTTGCCTTTCCACAGACGCGCCTGTGGCAGATTGGCGGCACGCATATTGATGGCGGTTGAGCCGCTACCCAATGTCCTGTTTATATTGCGGGCATCGGTTGCCCAGTCGGCGCGGCTTGCCGTGCTGCCTTCGTAGCGCGTAAAATCGACAGGTATAAAATCCAATGCCTCCGTTTTGCCGGCTGCAGTCTGTTGTGCATTGTAGTCGGCAATGTTTTCAGCCGTGAGATTGTTCGGAGCAAAAAAGATGCCTCTACGCGGGTCGTCGTTTGTGTTCATAAAATCTATGAGTGCACGCGAAGCAAGCAACATATCGCGCGAAGAATGCCAATCGCCGCTGTGAATGTTGGTGTAGAGATTGTCGAACCAAAAGATAAAACTATCGTCGTTGCTGCCCATAATGTCGCCGACATTGGAGCCGGCAAGCACTTCGGCGGCAACGGCTTTTGCCTCGGTGGGCTTGCGCTTGAGCAGGCGTGAGGCAAGACGCAGACGGATGGCATTGCCTGCCTTCACCCATTTGGTCACATCGCCGTTGTAGGCGCGGTCGTAGCCCGCCAGAGATACTTGTCCGCTCGCTGTTTTCAGGTCGGCAATGGCTGCCTTGAGTTCGCTGTCCCACAAGGTGGACAATTCTTCCTGACTTTGGAACGCGGGCAACAAACTTGCTTCGTCCGATTTGCCATTGAGTGCCTGCCATCCCTCACTATATACCAGCGAACCCCAAAGGTCGCTCGCCTGTATGGCTTTGGCAATGAGCATTATCCGTGCGGCGGCGTTGAGTGCTTTGTAGGCATCGGGTTTTTCTGTCTGCGAAGCCAAATACGCCATATTGGTAACGTAGCCGCCTATATTCTGATACTCCGTGTAAATTTCATCACCAAGTCCATTACTAAAATAGGTGTATTGCGTGGTGCCGTAGCCCCAGTTGCTAACGCCGTACTGCATCCAGCGATATTTTGATGCCCAGCCGTTCCATGCGTGTCCTGAGCGCAGGACATTGGTTTCGGCGATATAGAGCAATTGTTCGGGAGCCGCGTCGGGCAGTGATTTTGGGTTGGTGTTCAGTTCCGCAAAATCATCCGTGCAGGAGGTGTGTCCCAGCAGCATCAACCCTGCCAATAACAAATAAATTTTATTTATTCTTTTCATTTTATCTTCATTTTAATGTTTAGAAATTCAAATTAAGTTTCACGCCAAAGTTGCGGCTATATACGCTACCGCCTGCCTCCTGAAACTCATAGCTCAAGTTGCTCTTAAGCCCTTCAGGATGAATATTGTCGGGCAAACTGTTGTAGAGATAGCCCACATTGCGCACAACAAAGCCCAGCGTAGCACCCTTTACGAATGCCTTGTTGATCCATGTTTTGGGCAAATCCCAATAGACAGATAGCTCACGTAACGCCACCCACGAGAGGTCAAAGACGGATGCCTCACGTATGCCCGTGCTCCATTCAAACTTGTTGACATAATAGTTGTACGCCGATATGGGTTGCACATAGCCCGCCTCATACGCCTTCTGATAAGTCATACCGCTTACGTCTTGTCCATTGATTATGGTGTTGGCTTGAAAGACGCCGTCAGGTATCATTCCGTCATTTACACTGGTTACGCCGTAGAGCGTCTGGTTTGCTGCAGATAGTGTGCGCTCCAAGCCGCCATAACCCGGTCGTCCCTGCAAACTGCCCGCTAACGAGCCGCTTGCCATACCATAATTGTAGGAACCGGACATAATATCGCCGCCCACGCGTGCATCTACCACCGCCGTCAGCGTTACACCTTTCCACGACAAACTGCTGGTTAAGCCTCCCAGAAATTTGGGTTGCATACTGCCCACTTTTGTGGATTCGCCGGCGCGAAGCCATTGTCCGGAGGCATTAAGGAGTTTGTTGCCATTTTCATCACGCTTGTAGGCATGACTTGTGTAGAGGTCGCCGTAGGCACCGCCTTCGGTAGCCCATGCGTCCACGTCAAGTCCGCCGCTACCCAAACGGTATTTCTCTACGCCGGGCGCAAGTTCTATGATTTCATTGCGGTTGCGCGTGTAAGTGGCAGTGAGATCCCAGAGCCAATCCTTGTTCTTGATTACCGTACCCGTCACGAGCAGTTCTATACCCGAATTTTGGATGTTGCCCGCATTGAACACGCGGTTGCTAACGCCCGTTTCCGTTGTTACAGGCATATTCAAGATTTGGTTGTAGGTATTGGTTTTGTACCACGCAATGTCAAAGCCTAAGCGGTTGTCAAACATTTTGTAGTCAAAGCCAAGTTCTACGGCGTGCTGCTTTTCGGGCTTGAGGTCAAGCGAACCGAGATTACTGTTACTGAAGTCGTAATACGGATAAGTTCCCGATGCGTCAAAATGATTCTGCTTAAACGAATTATAGTATTTATACGTGCCGGGGTCGGTTATCAGGTATGGCTCGCAGTCCTTGCCCACCACGGCGTATGAAGCGCGGAGTTTGGCAAAGGAGATAACCTGCGGCAACGATTCGCGTAGCGTTTCGGTCAATAGCCATGAAGCGCTCACTGATGGATAAAAATACGACACATTGCCCGTGCCATTGGCGTACATCAGCGTGGACGACCAGTCGTTGCGCCCCGTAACATCAAGATACAGCTGGTTTTTCCAATCGGCATTGACGAAGCCGTAAACCGAGTTCAAACGTTTTTGTTTTATCTTGGCGTAGGCATCGGTGGTGGGCGCATCTACAGAATTTGCGAGCGTAAACATACCCGGGACGCGCAGTCCGTTGTTCGTCTGTGAATTATGGTAACTCTGTTCTTCGCGAAAACTTTCCGCGCCCAGCGACCCGTTGAGTCCAAAATCGCCGAAACGCTTTGAGGCAGAGAGCATAGCCGAATATTTCTGCTGCTGCTTGGTACTCTCGTTGAGGAGATATTCTGCGCCGCGATATTCCGAATTTTCGGTAGCAAGCGTTTTCTTCTCATATTTTCTGATTGTATTGTTCATATCGCCTTTTACTGCCAACTTTAGCCAGTCGGTGATGGTAAAATTAACGTTGAGGTAGCCGCGATAGTTTTGTTCGTTTTGATATTCGTTGTTCTCTAAAAGTTCAAACAGCGTGGACGAATAACCAAACGGGTCGTCAGGATTCCATCCATCGTGACGGGCGTTCCAATAGTGCTTCATCCAGTATTTGGTGTCGTAACTGCGCGGCACGCTGTAGGCAAAGTCATAAACCGGGCTGCGGTCGCCACCTTGATAGGTAGGATTTTTGCCGTCGGAGCTTACATAGTTGAATCCCGCATCTGCCGACACAATCTTGCTGATAACGTGCGAAGCGTTAAGCGATATATTGTTTCGCTCAAAAGAGTTGTTCAAGCTCACGCCCTCGCTGGCAAGCCGTGAATATGAGAAGCGGAAAGTACTCTTCTCCGAGCCGCCAGATACGGCCACATTGGTGTTTTGATAGCGTCCCGTGCGATACATATCATTGAGGTTATCGGTATATGCCTGATTGATGCCGTCATAGACACCATCTATGTTGTAGGGTTTGCCGTCATAACGGGGACCGAAGTTAGTCGCCGCTGTGATATTGCGATTTTCCGTGCCATCGGCATTTTTAGCCCACACAGGTATGCTGCCCATACCAAACTCGTTTTGCAGATGTGGAAAGGCGTACACGTCTTCCCATTGTTCGGTGTGCGAAAAACTGATGCCCAGCCCGTCGCCCTGCTTACCTTTTTTGGTGGTGATGAGGATGACGCCGTTGCTTGCGCGCGAGCCGTAGAGCGCGGTAGCGGCGGCTCCCTTGAGCACCGACACGCTCTCAAAGTCATCGGAATTGAGGTTTTTGAGGTCGTTACCGAAGTCGCGTTCAAACTTGCCGCCTGTCTTGGTCACCTCGTTGTCCACAATCACGCCGTCAATCACAAAAATCGGCTGATTGTTGCCCGACATAGACGTGTTGCCGCGAATCAGGATGCGCTGCGAGGATTGCGGACCGGCACTGCCCATATCTATCTGCACGCCGGCAACCTTTCCCTGCAAGCCGTTGATAGGGTTCACCACATTCGATTTGATGATGTCATCCCCTTTCAGTTCGGTGATGGCATAGCCAAGGGCTTTCTTTTCCCTTGTCATCCCCAAAGCCGTCACCACCACTTCATCGAGCGTGCTGACATCTGCTACTAATGTAATGTTGATAGTTGATTGTCCGTTTACGGCCACGGATTGGGTGGCGTAACCCAAATAACTAACTTCCAGCGTGGCGTTTGGTGACACCTGCAAGGTGTATCGTCCGTCCACGTCAGTTGCAACTCCATTTCTGGAATTTCCTTTCTCGACCACACTTGCGCCGATGACGGGTCCATCGGCATCGGATACAACGCCAAATACGGCGATTTTAGAGCCTTGTGGCGACTCGGCATGGACGGGTAGTACCCCCCCCCCTCCGAGCATCATGACAGCGATACAGAGCACCGCTGTCGCAAAATTGCTTAGTTTTTTCTTCATGCTTACAATTAAATTAATTTATTAATATTGCGGATTCTTTTTATTCTTTAATAAATCCGTGTGCAAATGTAAGGTTAATAAATGTTTTTTGCAAATTTTTTAACATATAATTTAAAAAATGTTTAACAAAAGCCTTTCAAAAAGGAGCAGCCGGTTAAACGTTCAGGTTTTCATCTGTTCATAATTTGTGTGTGCTTGATATTCGGAATGTCGGACAAGCTAATTGCCCGTTAGGGCATTCATATCAATAGAAAATCGGCACCCTTTTCAGCGGTTCTTTTTTTGCGCGGCTAAACCGCAGCAAAGCCTTGAACCAGTCTTCGTCTGTTGGATATTTCCATTTGCTCCAGCCGCCACCAAAGTAATAGACAAACTCACTGCCCACCGAGTAGTGAGCTAAAATGAGGTAATGATTGTCTTCTTCGAGCGGATTGCCGGTTGCTTCCGGCATATAAACACCTACGTAGTTTCTTCCTTCCGGAACGCCTGCGTTGGAAACGGCATTTTCGGCATAAGCGATGACTTGATTTTCTTTGTCAAAAAAAGTGTTGCCTCGTGCTTTGTGCAGGAAAATACCGGCGGCTAATCGAAGCGGCTTATCCAATCCCTCGTAACGGACATGAGCTTTGTTCAGCATGCTTCCCGCATCGGCTGTGATAGTAATCGTTTGCTTATAATAGGTATCATCCACAAGAACAGAATCATAAACCAAGGTGAAAACGGAACGCAAAGGGCCGGTTTCCAATAGCTCATAATGGTCGTAATGATTGCCAATCCACAGTTTGGAAGTATAGGGTGCAATGCCTCCCGCCCCCATCGTATGTTTCACGTCGTAACAATCCAAGCCCAATCCGTGATTGACATGATAAGAAACGCCCCGTTGCAGTTCGTCGGCATAAAACTGAGCCATAATTGGGGTTTCCGTATTTTTCAACCAAAGGTCAACGCCATTGCTCGGATATTCGTTGGCCAAAGCGGGGCCGTACATGCGGTAGGCCGCTAAATCGTTTTCCCATGCAAAGTCGTCTTTCCTTTCGGGAACAAAGTGCGCATCCGTTTTCACAGTTGCAGGAGCGGGAATCCCTTCTTTCAGGGTATAAGTTGCGGATGATTTTGCGGGGACGTCCGCTTGGAAAATCAACAATTGCAAACCTTTTCCGGTTGTTAATTGGTAAGCGATTTCTTTTCCGTCTGCTGCTTCCAGAATGTATGATTTTACACTGAAATCAGCCGCTAATCCGGCGGTTTCTACTTCGACAATTTCTCCATTGCGGTCAAAATCCAAGGTGTTTGCCACTACGATTTTTACCGGTTTCGCCGAACAAGAAAAAAAAGAAAGACACAGAAGAAATAAATTTAGATGTTTCATTTTAATTAGTAATTATTTTGTTAATTATTATCCGCAATCATACCATTAAATAGCGTTCCCTGCAAGCAATTTTCGGTTTTGCCCCGCAGCACTTTATTAACCGTAGGCTTCAGTAGCCGTGGCGCGTCAGCCCACGGTAAACATGATGCATAACAATCCCCAGAGCCGCGTAGCGGCGATATTTTTTACAATTAGAAAAATCAAAATGTCGCAGCTACGCAGCTCTGCTAATGTCGATCGGATCTATCCGCCACCGTGGGCTGACGCGCCACGGCTACAAAGTTTTCATCCCTATGGGCTATCTACTACTGTGAAAGTAAAAAGGAAATTTGTCGTGCCCCCTTAAAACAGCCTCATTTCTTATTCAAAACAAATTGCAATTGTTGCTTTCGGTAGTGTTCAAATTGGCGGTCGCTGCTAATCAACGGAATTTTTTCAACAATGGCTTGAGCAATTATTAAGCGGTCGTTTGGATCGTTATGATTAGAAACACGTTCAAGCGAAGCAAGCGCATTCAGATGTTCTTTCCCGATGTATTTAATAGCAATATTCCATTCGTTTTCAATAGAAATAGATAATATCTTGCGCATTTTTCCATGTTCTTGAGCCAATTTTCCCTGTTTGAAATAAATGAATTAATTCATTTACGCTTTCACTACTCATAAACAATAGATTACTATTATCCTCTAAGAGGTGCAAAACATTCTTAGCCAGAAATTTTTGATCCTCCGTCATGTATATGGACATATTTGTGTCGATCAAATACCGCATATCTATTTCAGTATTGCTCGTCTATCAAAAACGATTGTGGTACCAGTGGGATATTTTTCCCAAAACGCTGTAAATTTTGATTTCTTCTGCACGTCCGATTTAGACTCAATGTGCCCTGTACTTGCTTCGTTTTTTGTTTTTACTGTTGTTGCCATATTTTTTTGTTTTTGCACATTATTTCGCAAAGGTACAACATCTTTTTGAAATTTCCAAGCAGTTTGGTGTTTATTTTTTGGTCAGATCTTTTTTTTATCAAAAAAGCACTGACTTCCGACAAGTCAGTGCTGCGCTTCAATTATCATGCTTCGACTCTTTTCTCCTCCCGATAGGCTCTCGCTGGGAAGCCCCTAATGATAATGGACGTGATGGGCCTGCTCAACATGAATCTGCTGTAAATATTGTCTAAATGCGGTGGTATTCACAAGCACCGGTGCAATTATCAAAAATCACTTCGTTTATTTAAATTTATGCAGAGCATCGGGATCGTAGAATTTATTCGCACATCGAACAGCACGTATGAATAGTTCAGATTTATTATGTCGGCGATGGTGGGTGAGGGTTTGTATCAGCTGTGATCATGTAATATAAATAGTTATTGTATCTGCCGATAATCGCATCAATGGGAACGTTGCGGCTGAGATCTAAACTCGAGAGGTCGTACGTGCTGAGAGCTGTTTGAATTGAATTGGATAATTCGGCGGGGGAAGCGTGGGTAGAGAGTCAACCACAGCCGTCACGGAAGGCGCCATAGTCGCGTTGAGCGCAGTGAGATTGTTTTGCACCTCCGTCGGATGCACGTGATCGCCTCGTGAATAAGCGGTTTCGGAAGCGTTGATGACGGCTCATCTTTTGTCGCGCTGTCCTTGATTGCGTCCAATTTCTTTCTGTCGGTTCCGCCGGCTGCTAATGCCGTTGCAGTTGTAGCGTTACTCGATGTGCTTGCCGTCAGGGAGGCAGGTATATCAGCTGCAACCAATGCATGGAATGCGGGTACGCCGTTAGCCGCACAGTCGCATTTTTAATGCATTGCCCTGAAAAAAAACGGTTAAGATACAATTAATTTCGCTTTTTTGCGTTATATTTGCATCGTGAATTAAAAATATGCATAAAAAAATTTCAATTGGCCTCTTGTTGGCACTGATTTTTGCTCCCGTTTGGGCGCAAGAAGGCAAATCAAGCTTTGATTATTTGCTTCTGCCCCATTCGGCACGCACGGCGGCGTTGGGTGGCGACAATGTGTCGTTGATTGAAAATGATGTGTCGTTGATTTATAACAATCCCGCTTTGCTGGGTGCCGAAATGGATAAAAAACTGAATGCGAGCTACTTGGCTTATATTGCAGATGTCGGAATCGGCAATGTTGCGTTTGCCAAAGCGGCAGGCGAACGAAGTGCTTGGGGCGTTGGCGTGCAATATGCGCATTACGGCAACATGAAAGAAACGACGGAAGATAATGTTGTGTTGGGCGATTTGACGGCTAAAGACCTCTGCGCCAATGTGTTTTATGCACATGATTTGACGGAAAACCTGCGTGGCGGCGTCACGGGAAAGTTTTTATATTCCGATTACAATCACAACACGGCAATTGGCGTGGGTGTGGACGTGGGATTGAGCTATTGCAATACCGCGAAGGGCTTTTCAATCGGTTTGACGGGTAAAAATATTGGGCGACAAGTTCAAGCCTACGAAGAAGATTTGGCTCATTTGCCTTGGGATATTCAGTTGGGAGTTTCGCAAAAATTGGAAAACGCACCGATTCGCTTTTCGCTGACCGGCACGTGGCAAAAAAATTGTATTGTGGGGATAGACATACTTCCGCGTGAGAATTTTTGGTTTGGCGTCGGCTATAATCTGAAACAGTCAAATGCCATGCACTTGGCAGAAGGCAATAAATTGGGCGGCTTTTCGGCAGGTTTTGGATTGAGCATCAAAGCGTTTGACGTAGCGTGTGCGATAGGAAAATACAATGTGTCGGCAACCTCCTTCATGCTGAGTGTGTCGACTTTTTTATCAGAAATGAAATTATGAACAAAATTGTTATTGCGATTGACGGACATTCGTCGTGTGGCAAAAGCACGATGGCGAAAGAATTAGCCAAACAAATAGGCTATACCTATATAGATAGTGGTGCGATGTATCGCACGGTGGCGTTGTATTGCATCCAAAAGGGTTTGTTTGTTGGCAATAAATTAAATTTGGATGCCCTCAAACAACAAATGAACGCGATTCACACCACCTTCATTCCTAATCCGACAACAGGCAAGTCCGATACTTATCTAAATGGCAAAAACGTAGAAAGCGAAATTCGCAGCATGGCAGTGGCTGAAAAAGTCAGCCAGGTGGCCGCAGTGGGCTTTGTGCGCGAAGCACTTGTGCGTCAGCAACAAGCATTAGGCACCGAAAAAGGCATCGTGATGGACGGTCGCGACATCGGAACCGTTGTTTTTCCGGATGCCGAACTGAAAATTTTCGTCACCGCTTCCCCCGAGATTCGGACACAACGGCGCCTCGAAGAACTCATTGCCAAAAATGAACCCACCTCGTTTGAAGCCGTGTTGCACAACCTCACCGAACGCGACCGCATTGACTCCACGCGAAAAGACGGCCCCTTGAAACAAGCCTCTGATGCCATCGTACTGGACAATTCTAATTTGACGATAGCCGAACAAAATCAACAAATGCTCGCACTCTTTCAATCTAAAATGGGATAAATATAAAAGCGCACGAAATCACTTTCATGCGCTTTCCCTTGATAATTAACTAAAAAGGTTTCGGCTTTGAAGGGGTTTTGTCCTTCACGTTTTAACCTTACTTAATACGATGATTTTACTATACACATGATTTTGAATTAAAAACAGCTTTTGATTCTGATTTCAATGCAAAGGAACGAACTTTCCCAATAACTACCAAATATTTTATGTTATATTTGTGTTATCAATCTGTTATATTTGTGTTATCGTTGTGTTATTGTTCTGTTATCGCTCTGTTATCATGGATTCTGAGCATTCCGGGAGGGGCAAAAAGCGTTTGAAATTCATCTTCAAAATTTGGCGTAAAAACAGACTTTCCCAAAGCTTCGACAATTTCGGCGAGCGACCAAAAGCGAATTTCATCAATTTCATGCGGGTCAAACGTGAAAGTCCCGTCAAAAACAGTCTGATATGAATACACCAACTCCCGTTCGATTTCAGATTCAAACACATAATTGCGTAATGGTTGAAACTCAAAACCGGCGATACCCAATTCTTCTTGCGCTTCCCGAAGCAAAGCCGTTTCAATGGATTCGCCAAAGTCGACATGCCCGCCAACGGACGTGTCCCAGCGCCCCGGCTGAATATCTTTGCGCATCGACCGTTTTTGCAAAAGCAGTTCGCCCCGATTGTTGAACACGTGCAAATGCACCACCGGATGCAATAGTTTACTGCCATTGTGACATTCACTGCGCGTAGCACTGCCCACAACGGCGCCATTCGCATTTACTAAAGGAAATAATTCGTCCATTTTATTGATTTTTTTGGTCACAAATTTAGCGAAAAATAAAATAATATCCAAAAAATTTGGATATTTGAAAACCTGTGCGTATCTTTGTAACCGGTTATAATTTTTTTATCTATACTATTATGAAAATATTCAATACTTTAGCGATGCTTTCAATAGCATGTGTGGCTGTTTCTTGCGAGAGCGCGAAAGAAACGAAGATCGCTGCAAGCAATGCAGGTGCAGACGAGGCAGCTTTTCAAGCGCAAGTGACGTATGACAATCAGGCTGCTTCTGACATCGTGAAGCGCTTGGAAAACCTGCGTGCAAACCAGCAGCAGCTCCATCAATCCGTGATCAATACGGATCAGATACTCGCTGCAAGGGTGGCTGAAATTCAGCAACAGTCTTCACCTCAAGTTGTTAAGAAAAAGTCGGAAAGTCAAACCTTTCCGTATAGATTTGCATCCAATTCGGATACAAACGTCTCTACCCCTGCAAGTCAATCCGCTTACGAAAAGGGATTTATTGGCATGGAGGCTTTGAAAGCATTGAACGCCGAAGCAGAATCACGCATCAAGAAATAAATTAAAAACATGGATTTAACAGGAATCAGCACCATTGTGTTTGATTTAGGTGGCGTAATAGTGTCATTGGACAGGGAACGATCGGTGAGTCGTTTCCTCTCGCTTGGCTTGCGCAATGCGGAAGAATTGCTGGATGCTTACCATCAAGAAGGCGTATTTTTGCAGTTGGAAGAAGGGCTGCTTTCTCACAGCGAGTTTCAGGATGCCGTTCGTGCAGAAGCCGGTGTACATATCTCAAACGAAGATATTGACTGGGCTTGGATGGGCTTTATTGTGGAAGCACAAGTGTCCAAATTGAAGATGCTGGAGGATTTACGTGCTAAAGGCTACAAATTGTATCTGTTGAGCAATACCAATCCGGTGGTGATGAATTGGGCTATGTCGCCTGATTTTTCACCGGAACGCAAACCCTTGTCAGCCTATTTTGACAAACTTTACTTGTCTTATCAAATGAAATGCGTGAAGCCAAATCGCATTATCTTTGACAAAATGATTGAAGATTCAGGGCTTATACCCTCAGAAACGCTATTTGTGGACGATGGCACCGCAAATGTCGAAATGGGCAAAGCCTTAGGTTTCAAGACTTTTCAACCCAAAAACGGCGAAGATTTCCAAGAAATTTTTAACGGCTACACTGCCGACTGTTACCATTTGTGCACCGCAAATGTCGAAATGGGCAAAGCCTTAGGTTTCAAGACTTTTCAACCCAAAAACGGCGAAGATTTCCAAGAAATTTTTGAGTAAATATTTGTTCGGAGCAAATTTTGCATAATGATAGAAATTATACCTGCAATTGATATTTTGGACGGCAAATGCGTGCGTCTTTCCAAGGGCGATTATGCACAAAAAAAGTGTATAACGAAGACCCGTTGGAAGTGGCAAAACAATTTGAAGACCACGGGATTCATCGCCTGCACGTGGTGGATTTGGATGGTGCTAAAGCCAATCGAATCATTAATCAGGCTGTTTTGGAGCGAATTTCATCCCGCACATCGTTGATTATCGACTTTGGCGGTGGACTGAAATCGGACAGCGACCTCAACATCGCGTTCGGTAGCGGTGCACAAATGGTAACAGTCGGCAGTGTAGCCGTTAAAAATCCGGAATTGTTTCGACGCTGGATTGACAAATTCGGCGCAGACAAAATCATTTTGGGTGCCGACTGTCGCGACAATAAAGTGTCGGTAACCGGCTGGACGGAAGATTCCGACGACGAAGTCATCCCATTTATCGAAAAATGGCGCAAACAGGGCATTTTCAAAGTCATTTGCACCGATATTAGTTGCGATGGCATGTTGACCGGTCCCAATGTTGACCTTTATAAGCAAATTAAAGCGACCGATGACGGCATTTATCTGATTGCGAGTGGCGGCGTTTCGAGCATGGCCGATGTGGAGCGTTTGAATGAAGCTCATATTCCCGGCGTGATTATTGGTAAAGCTATTTACGAAGGCAAAATTAGCTTGAAGGAGTTAGTGAAATACACAGAAAACGATCCGTCATTGCATTGCGGGCTATGACCCGCAATCTGACTCGCAATCCCATAATAATATGCTTGCAAAACGAATCATACCCTGCTTAGACGTGAAAGACGGCACCACCGTGAAAGGCGTCCATTTCGTTGATTTTCGCGATGCAGGCGATCCCGTGGAATTGGGACGGCAATACAGCGAACAGGGCGCGGACGAATTGGTGTATCTCGACATCACTGCATCTCACGAGGGGCGTAAAACATTTCTGAATTTGGTGCGCCGAGTGGCGGCAACAGTCAATATTCCGTTTACCGTAGGCGGTGGAATCAACGAATTGAGCGATGTGGACAAGCTCTTGAATGCCGGAGCGGACAAAGTGTCCATCAATTCGGCAGCCATTCGCAACCCACACTTAATTGAAGAAATCGCCACCCATTTTGGTTCGCAAGTGTGTGTGGTGGCTATCGACGCGAAGCCAAGCCCCCCCTGCCCCCCTCAAGGGGGCTTCACTCCCCCCCTGAGGGGGGCAGGGGGGGCTACTGACTGGATGTGTTACCTTAATGGCGGACGCATCCCTACCGACAAAAGCCTGTTTGACTGGGCAAAAGAAGCCGAAAATCGCGGTGCAGGCGAAATTTTATTCACATCCATGGCGCATGACGGCGCAAAAACAGGCTATGCCAACGAGGCGTTGGCGATGTTAGCCGACGATTTGAGCATTCCAATCATCGCCTCAGGCGGGGCAGGTGCCAAAGAGCATTTCAAAGACGTGTTTCAACAAGGCAAAGCCGATGCTGCCCTTGCTGCCAGCGTCTTTCACTTCGGCGAAATCCCGATTCCCGATTTGAAGCGGTATTTGCATGAAGAAGGGATTGTGACGCGAAGAAATTGAGCCAAAAAAGTTTGTCATTCTCGAAAATAGTTGTACCCTCGCGAATCAATTAGAATGCAACAGATGATAAAGGTACAAACTATTTTCATATAAACACATATTATTTATTAATTTTAACATTGTTTGACGTGGTGGCTATGAAAATCTTTTTAACGGGTGCCACCAATAGCTCTATATCGCCGGCTCCTGCCATTAATAGCACATCTATGTCGGCTTTTGTAAGCGAATCCACCAAAGCGTCGTAAGCCACAATTTTTTTCTTCGGGGTTTTGACCAAATCCAAAATCAGTTGCGATGTGACACCCGGCATTGGGAGTTCGCGTGCCGGATAAATCGGCAACAAAATGACTTCGTCGGCCAAAGATAATGCTGCTGCGAATCCGAGATAAAAATCGTTCGTTCGCGAATAGAGATGCGGCTGAAAGACGACGGTCAGTTTGCGGTCGGGATAGAGTTTGCACACCGACGAAATACTTGCCTCCAATTCTTCCGGATGATGCGCGTAATCGTCAATCAATACGCACTTGTCTGTCTTTAAGTGAAAATCAAAGCGGCGTTGTGCGCCACCGAACGATGCCATGCCTTTTTTTAGTTCCTCGTCTGAAACGCCGTTCAGCCACGCGATGGCTAATGCTGCGGTCGCGTTCAGGATGTTTATTTCGACCGGCACACCCAATTGGATGTTTTTGATAGTGCTTTTGGGTGTGACAAAATCGAAAGTGATTTCGCCATTTGCGATGCGGATGTTTTCGGCATAAAAGTCAGGGGCAGAATAACCCTCGCAATGACGTGCGATGCCATAGCGATAAAAGCGGACGTTTTGTTGCAAACGCAGGGTGATGTCAACTTTTTCTTCTATCAGCAAGACTCCCTCTTCGCGCACCAGTGAACTGAAGTGCGCAAATGCCTCCCGATAGTTTTCTTCCGTGCCGTAGATGTCCAAATGGTCGGGTGCTACCGACGTGATAACTGCCATGTAAGGCGTGAGCCAATGGAATGAGCGGTCGTATTCATCGGCTTCGATGACGGTCAAATCGCTGTTTTGGGATAGCAATAAATTGGTGTGATAGTTTTTCAGAATACCGCCTAAAAAGGCGTTGCAATCGACTGAAGATTGTTTCAAAAGATGTGCAATCATCGATGAAACCGTCGTTTTTCCGTGTGTTCCTGCTACGCAAATGCCGCGTTTGGTTTTCGTGATTTCGCCTAACACTTGGGCACGTTTCATCATTTCAAAGCCATGGGTGCGAAAATAAACCAATTCCGAGTGGTCAGATGGGATGGCAGGCGTCCACACGACCAGCGTATTTTCTTTGTTTTTGAATATCTCCGAAATCAGCGTCACATCATCTTGATAGTGGATTTGTGCCCCTTCGGCGTTCAGTTCGCGGGTCAATGTCGACTCTACTTTGTCGTATCCGCCCACAGTTTTACCTTCGGCGAGAAAATAGCGCACGAGGTTGCTCATGCCGATGCCGCCCGCCCCGATGAAATAAATTGCTTTGATGTTGTTTAGATTTTTCATTATTTTTGCACAATTACGTCGATTTCATCGACAATTTTCTTGGCAGCGTCCGGGTGTGCCAATTTTGAAATGTTAGTACTCAACTTTTTCAGACGTTCGTCGCTGTGAATCAATTCTAATGTCTGAGGCAGTAAATCTTTGATGGCGCGATCGTCTGTAATCAGCACGGCAGCCCCCTTTTTCATCAAAGCTTGCGCATTTTTTGTTTGATGATCTTCTGCCACATTGGGCGATGGCACCAAAATGACGGGCTTGCCCAATATGCAAAATTCGGAAATAGAACCCGCTCCGGCACGTGAAACAATCAAATCGGCAATTGAATACGCCAAGTCCATCCGTGAAATAAATTCAAGACGCACCCATGAGGGGCCTTTTTTGTAAAGATCTTTGCCATGTAACCCTCCGGCAGGAATTTCGCCGATGGATTGGGCGTTTTTTCCTGTTTGCCAAATAAATTGCACGTCGCCTTCTTCAATTTTGCGCAAAGAGGCTTGCATGCTTTCGTTGATGGTTCGCGCCCCCAGACTGCCGCCTACAACGAGCACGGTTTTTTTATTGGGATTCAGCCCGAAATAGGTGTATGCTTCCTTTTTTTTAGCTTCCGTAACGACCAAATCCTGACGAACCGGATTGCCGGTCAGCACAATCTTTTCTTTTGGGAAAAATTGCCCCATTCCATCGTAAGCTACACAAATTTTAGCGGCTTTTTGAGCCAATAATTTATTGGTGACGCCGGCATACGAATTTTGTTCTTGAAGCAAAGTCGGATAGCCCATTTGTGTAGCTGCTTTCAACAGCGGTCCGCTGGCATAGCCTCCAACTCCAATCACAATATCCGGACGGAAATCTCTCACAATTTTCCGTGCTTTCGCCAAACTGCGTCCCAATTTAAAAAGCACCGGAATATTGTTCAGCAATTTTTTCCGGTCAAATCCGGCCACCGGCAAGCCGATGATTTTATACCCCGCAGCCGGCACGCGTTCCATTTCCATGCGGTCTTCTGCTCCCACAAACAGAATTTCTGCTTCCGGATGTCGCGCTTTAAGCTCGTTGGCAATCGAAATGGCCGGAAAAATATGTCCTCCTGTGCCGCCGCCACTAATTATTACTTTCATATTGCTTATATGTTTTGTAGTGTTTTATCTAATTTGCGTTGTATTTTAGTGATGCTTTCTAGCGGGAAAGCTTGATACTATCAACCTGTCTTTCAGCCCCTTTACCAACAATTATCATACCGAGCACATCCTCGAAATGATCGAGAAGCACCTGAGAGCTGTTTTCGCAAGACTCCTTTGCTTTGTTAACAACCGGAATGAAGTGTCTATACTCGGAATACTCCAAAGTTTTGGCTAATGCGCGTGCATCCCAATACTCGTTACCGTTTTCATCTACATGCTTAATGCTTTCAAAAAGCGATAAGCCACTGTTTGGGGATAAAATGTTTTCTTTGTTCATTTTTTATAAATTTTATTTAGTAATATGGTTTTTCATTTTTTCGCTCTTTTTCTTCTTTCAATTTTGCTTCAATTTCTTGTTCCCTTGCCAAGCCTTTCGGATTATCGAAACGGCTGACGCTTAGGATAATGCCAAAATAGACGCAGGTAATCAAAGTGGACGTTCCTCCGCTACTCATCAAGGGCATTGGCTGACCGGTAACGGGAATGATTCCTACCGCTACTGCCATATTTGCCAACGCCTGCAACACTAACATCAACGAACATCCAATCACCACATATTTTGAAAAATTCTTTTTACTCTGCTTGGCGATGATTCCTGAGCGTATAAATAATATGACGTAGAGTAACAGTACGCCCAATCCACCGAGTATTAAGCCCATTTCCTCAATGATTATGGCGTAAATAAAATCGGAATACGCCTGTGGTAATACATCACGCTCGGTGCTGTGTCCCGGAAATCGTCCCAAAATTTTTCCGTTAGCAATGGCGATATAGCCATGTGCCGATTGAAAATTGTCGTCATTGATTTCAAATGCGGGGTCTGTCACGCTCACCTCATTTCTATGCTCCATGATACGATGTTTCCAAGTTACCATGCGTACTGTCAATTTACTTTTCATGAGCATTTTCTCGGGAACAGTAAACATAATCGTCCCTAAAAGACCCACAGCAACCACCAATCCTGCCAACAGCAAACCTAATCTTTTCCAAGAAATTTGTCCGATAAACATCATCACAATAATAATTCCAAACAATAACAATGCTGTTGAACCATTATCTATCCCAATCAGAATGCAGGTGACGACCGTTGCAATCAGTATTCTCAAAAAGATCCGCTTATCATCTTCTTTCGTTTTTTTTTGACTGAGATTGGACGCTGTAAACACAATCAAACACAGTTTGGCAACTTCTGACGGCTGAAACCCGAAAGAGCCAAGGTTGATCCACCGCGATGTCCCATTGATTTCCGGCCCCCAAAGCATCGTAATCACAATCAATATCCACGCAAAGATAATACAAATTCCGATAACAGGGAAAAATTTCAGCCGAATATGATGAAAAGCTAGTACCACGCCCGTCCCTACCGCCAAAAACATGATGTGCTTTGAAATCGGTTGCCAAACTGTGTTTGATTGTGTTTACAGCGTCCAATCTCAGTCAAAAAAAAACGAAAGAAGATGATAAGCGGATCTTTTTGAGAATACTGATTGCAACGGTCGTCACTACCGCCAAAAACATGATGTGCTTTGAAATCGGTTGCCAATAGTTGGTGCGGAAGGTCAACGTGCTGGACGCACTATACACTTCAATAATCGATACCAAACAGAGGAACAAAAAGACTACCCAGATCGCGCGATCGCCTCGAAATATTTTATTTAATGATGACTCCATTTAATTGAGAATTAAGAATTAAAAATTACAGTTTTTCTACGCATTTTTTGAATTGTCGGCCGCGATCTTCGTAGTTTTGAAACAAATCGAAGCTGGCACAGCAGGGCGACAGCAGCACCGTATCGCCTTTTTGCGCCATGCCGTAGGCCGTGTTCACGGCTTCTTGCATCGAGCCGGCATCGACAATTGTCTTCACTTTGCCGTCAAAAAAGGCGTGCAGCTTGGAATTGTCTACTCCCAAGAAAATCAGACCGCGCACTTTTGCTTTCACCAGCGATTCGATTTCCGAGTAGTCGTTGCCCTTGTCTGTTCCGCCAAGAATCAATACGGTTGGCGTTTTCATGCTTTGCAGGGCATACCAACACGAATTGACGTTCGTGGCTTTGGAGTCGTTGATGTATTCCACGCCACGCACATGCGCCACTTTTTCCAAACGATGTTCTACGCCTTTGAAATCGCTGAGCGACTGCCGCAGATTGTCGTTCGAAATGCCAATTAATTTGGCTGCCAAGCCTGCTGCCAGTGAATTGTACAGATTGTGTGTGCCTGTCAATGCTACTAATTCTTCTTCCATTGTAAATTTATTATTGGATGTTTCTATAATTATATTGTTGTTTTCAGAGAACGCTTTCACGTCTTTTTCGTTCTTTTGAGAAAACGGAAACAGCGTCGCTTTTGTCTTTTTTTCTTCGATGAAATCGGCAATTGTTGGGTCGTCATTCCAAAAAATGAATGCATCGTGTGCTGTCTGATTTTGTGTAATCCGGAATTTAGAAGCGGCGTAATTTTCAAATTTATACTCGTAGCGGTCTAAATGGTCGGGCGTAATATTCAGCAAAATAGCGATGTCTGCCTTGAAGTCATACATCCCATCCAACTGAAAACTACTCAACTCAATGACGTAATAGTCATAATTTTTTTCAGCCACTTGCAATGCTAAACTGTCGCCGATATTTCCCGCCAGGCCGACGTTAAGCCCGGCGTTTTTTAGAATGTGGTAGATGAGTGATGTAGTAGTCGTTTTCCCATTGCTACCCGTGATGCAAATCATTTTGGCATCTGTGTAGCGTCCGGCAAATTCAATTTCCGAAATAATCGGGATATTTTGCGCTTTGATTTTTTGAATAATCGCCACTTTATCGGGAATACCCGGACTTTTGACGATTTCATCGGCATTCAAAATCAAAGCTTCCGTATGCTGTTTTTCCTCAAACGGAATGTCATACTGCTCCAAAAGCGCCTTATATTTCGCCTTTATTTCCGATGAATCCGACAAAAAGACATCAAATCCCTGCTTTTTTGCCAACACCGCCGCGCCCGCGCCACTCTCTCCGCCGCCCAGCACGACCAGCCGCCGCATGGTATCCCAAAGGTTGATTACCTGCGGTTCTTTTCTTTTTATTGTTGCTATTAGTCCCATGTTTACTTTATTTTATTCATCCAGCATCAATGTTTTTTGCGCTTTCAATCGCTTCAATTGTTCTCTTGTGACAGACTCAATACTTTTAGTGGGAGTTGGTTGCTTTTCCGGCAGTTCCATTGACCCGCAGAATGGTATTACGCACTTCCTGCCCTACTTCATTGTGTGCAATCCGTGCATTATTGGCTCCTTGAATATTTTCTTTTCGGATTTTATCCTCCGCCAGCGAAATTCTAAAAAGATTAGAGATCAACTCCTGACTATTCATATAATCTAATATTTTTTGGCTGGGAGTCAATTGTTTTCGTGCATGAATATCTTTGACCGTTTCGCCGCCATAGAGCCCCATATAGCCCGCATTTTGAAAATCGGCAAACTCCTCATTGGTTATTACACCCGCTTCATGCGCCGCCTCAGCCAGCATCTGATTCCATTGTTTTACCTCGCCACGAACAACTAACCGTTTATTGTCCTCATCTAATTGATGAAAATAATCGGACATCAGTTCCTGCTTTCTCGTTTGCGTAGCAAAATACGTTTGTCCCAATGCAATCACCTCTTTACGCGGGTCGCCGTTTTGCACAATCAGGTAACAAGCATAGCGCGATAATTTGTAGTCAATAATATTTTTAGTACCTGCAATAGAAGGAATCTGAACGGTTTTCCTGACCTCAGGAAAATTGGACACAAGGCTCAGACCGCTGTTTTTGCACGATAACATCGCTCGGTTGATTACCTTTTGAAAATTCTCCCATTTTGCATACTCCAACACCGGTGCTAAATCTCGTGCGTACCAAAATTCATTACCATTTTCATCTACCTGCTTGATTTGTTCAAAGCCTTGGTATTCTTGTACTTTTAACTCATTCATAATTTTTTTATTAATTTATATCTTTCATTTTCATTCAAATTATCCAACCCCCGCTTCAATTCAGTCAATAATTCTTTTTCCGAAGGCAAATAAAGTTCATATTTACTTGCCATAATCGACTTATTGTCTGCAGGAAGCGAATATTTGACCAGTGCATTGTTTTTATCTGCACAAAGCAAAATTCCAATTGTCGGATTTTCTTCAGGCAGTTTTTCTTCGCGGTCATAATAATTGACATACATTTGCAATTGTCCAATATCCTGGTGTGTGACTTTGTGCGTTTTAATCTCAATAATCACAAAACAACGCAGCAAACGATTGTAAAAAACCAAATCAGCAAAAAATTCATCATCTTCAAGCTGTAGCCGTTTTTGACGAGCAACAAATGAAAAGCCATTTCCTAATTCCAACAAAAAAGCCTGTAAATTGGTAATCAATGCACTTTCCAAATCCTTTTCATAATATGCCGATTCGCGCTTTAAATTCAAAAATTCCAACAATATCGGATCTTTGATAATTTCCAACGGATTTTCAGGGATTCGCTCTCTACGAGCAACTTCCAATACAGATTCCTTATCATTGCTCGTTAATAATCGCTCGTATAAGCCCGAATTGATTTGTCGTTCCAGTTCTCTGCCTGTCCAATGATTGTGTAAAGCTTCTTGTTCATAATACTCCCGTTTGTCAGAATCATCAATGTGTATAAGTAGCTTATACTGAGACCATTGGAATTGTGTCCGCAGTGCGGACACAATTGGATAAGTTCGATAAAACTGTCTTGCACGAGCCAAATGGCGATAAGAAAATCCACTCCCAAATTCCGGCTCAATTTGTTCCGCCAAATTGCGCAACAAATAGCTGCCATATTCAGCACGCTCTTTTCCTTCTTGCTCTTCTACCAAAATGCGTTCTCCTAATTTCCAATACATCATGACTCGTTGAAAATCAACACTTTTTACGGCGTTGGTTTTGGAGGTGACAATTATGTTCCGAATCTCGGAAATAAATTTGGTTTCTATTACAATTGTTTGTTTATCCATTTTTTTTATTAATTGATATCTTTCATTTTCATCCATTAGCCTATCTCATTTTTAAGGTTGCTAATGTCAAAACTGCCAGCAAAATGCCAATAAGCCAAAAGCGGACTGTGATTTTGGATTCAGGTATTACGGCGAATGGACGTTGCAGTAATGCGTCAATGCCGGAATTGCCGGCTTTTTGGAAATGGTGGTGTAGAGGGGTCATCTTGAAGATGCGTCGCCCGGTGCCGGTGCGCTTTTTCGTCCATTTGAAATAGGACGTTTGAATGATTACCGACAAACTTTCTACAAAAAATACACCGCACAGGATTGGCAACAGTAATTCTTTGTGGATGATAATCGCAAACACGGCGATGATGCCACCCAAAGTCAGCGAACCTGTATCGCCCATGAACACTTGTGCCGGAAAAGCGTTGTACCACAAAAAACCGATGCACGCACCGATAAAGGCGAAGGCAAACACCACCAATTCTTCGCCACCGGGTATATACATAATACTCAGATAAGCAGAATATTCAATATTTGACGACACATAAGCCAAAATCCCCAATGCTACACCGATGATTGCCGAACTGCCCGCTGCCAAGCCGTCCAAACCGTCCGTGAGGTTAGCCCCATTGGACACGGCGGTCACGACGAGAATTGCCATCAGCACAAAAATGGCCCATGTGGCTGCTGTGCGGTATTTGATTGGCACAAACGATACAAAATTGCGATAATCAAGGTTGTTGTTTTTGACAAACGGTATCGTCGTTTGCGTGGATTTCACGGTGGATGAATAAGCCACTTCCACGTTATGGTCGGCTTTTATCACTTTGACATTTTCACGCATCACGGCATCAGGACTCAGATAAAGTGTCAATCCGACAATCAGTCCCAAACCAATTTGTGCCACAATCTTCATTTTGCCCGACACGCCGTCCTTGTTTTTGCGAAAAACTTTGGTGTAATCGTCGATAAAACCGAGCGTTCCAAGCCAAACCGTCGTGATGAGCATCAATATAATGTAAGTATTTGACAGTCGTGCCAACAGCAAAATCGGCACCAGAATAGCTACGATAATAATAATTCCTCCCATCGTGGGCGTACCTTTTTTCTGCATTTGCCCTTCCAGACCCAGATTGCGGATGGTTTCGCCGATTTGTTTTTTTTGCAACCAGTCGATGATACTTTTCCCGATAATCGTGGAAATTCCCAGCGACAATATCAAAGCCATCGCCGACCGAAACGAGATGTAATGAAACAATCCGGCACCCGGAAAATCCAATTGAGCGAGGTAATCAAATAAATAGTATAACATGTTCTTTAGAGTTATTATAATTGTTCGTAAATCTTAGTGTCTGTTTTTATTTTATCAATTTCAGAATATTTATCAAAATAAACATCTTCTTTTAAATAATCTTCGATTGGATTCCGTGGTTGAGAAAAATAGTCCGTCTTTTGATTGGGTGTATAACTTTGAATTTTCTCCTTTTCTAATTCTTTATGAATTTTCTTTGCTAATTTTATAATTAGAGAAAACATATTGTGACCTCTACAATACAAATAAGTATTTTTACTTGTTAATCCTAGCTTAAGTTTAGAATATTCACTTTCGATAGTTTGTATTTCGCTTTTATCGTATTCTTTCTTCAAAAGTTTAATTTTACTATCAATACATTTTTTGAGTTCTGATATGATTTGAGATGGGTTTAATGTTTGAATACTGACATTAATTAAATTCTCAAAATCAGCGTTCAAAAATAAACCATCTGCTTTTTTTATTGATAGCAAATGATACATAAATGGTCGATATAAGGACTTGGAAAGCGCATCTAAAAAATCTTTTACCTTGAATAGATTATTATTTAATCCTAATTTTACAAAGAGACTCTCTATGCACTCATGATAACAATAATGATTTTCAATAGAATAAGTATAAGTTTGAAATACAAAATGTTCTATATCAATATCTTTTTCTCGTAGCAAATAACGGTAATCACTATCAATGCAAATAAAAAAATCTTTTGACAGACATCCGCCCTCATGATATTTTAAACAAGCTGTACATCCTACCGCTGTCTCTCCTTTTGGTGTTCGAGAATAAGTAATATAATGAAAAGAGTATTGAGGCAAATAATGCTCAAATACTTTACTCCAAAAAATTTTGTCGTCAGCAGCTTCTACATGCACGGCAGCAAAACAATTGCGTAGTTTGGCTGCATTTCTATAATCTAAAGCCAACTGTTTATAATATTTCTTGTCTTCTTCATTCATGTCTTTTGGCCAAATCTTTTACAAAAAACACTTTATCTCCCCATCCTTCTCCAAAAATAGATGGCGAATGCGTTGCGATAATTAACTGACAATTAGGGTTTAACTGCCGAATAACATCAATTAATTGTTGTTGCCATCCTATGTGAAGTGAAATTTCCGGCTCATCCATTATCAGCACAGTAGGCTTTTCTTCCATTAGAAAGACGGTAAACAAAATTATTAACAATTGTTTTTCGCCAGCAGACAATTGTTCCAATTCAACAGTAGTAGAATCTTCAAACCGAAATCTCAAACTATTATTAATAGGGTCTATTTCTACTTTTTTATTTGTTTCAGAAAATAATTTATCTATTTCTGCAAATAGTTTTTTAATGTTGTTGTTAACTTGATTGGCTAAATCCAACGAGGCTGTAGCTTTTAGCCGATAGTTCAAAAATGCTTTCGTGTCTTTTGCAGTTGGGAAAATTAAACTTTGTAATTCCTTGTCCAAAGGAGTTTCGCCTTGTTTAATTTTTGTTTTATCCCTTAATGGCACATCAAAAGTGGTAATGTAGTCATAATCAAGTGAGCTTTTAGTAGATTTTAAACTACTATTACAAATTAATTTATTATCATCTGTTAAGATGTCTACATCTGTTACCTTGTCTTTAATATCTGCGTATTTTTGAGATAATAAAGCATTGATACTCTTTAATATTGTACTCTTACCACTACCATTAATACCCACAAGGATATTAACATCAGGATTTAAATTCCATTCCACATCATATTTGTGAAATAGTCCTGCGATATTCACTTTTTTAATCAAATTTGCTTTCATAAATTTATGCTTTAAAATTTTCACTTACAACCTCTTTATCATCAAAATGATGCTTAACCCCTTTCACCTCCTGATAATCTTCATGCCCTTTGCCGGCAATCAGGATGACATCGCCCGCTTTTGCGAGCAGACATGCTGTGCGAATCGCCTCTTTGCGGTCGGTGATGCGGAGGGTTTGTTGGCGTTCGCCGGCGTTCAATCCTGCAAACATATCGTCGAGAATATCCTCCGGATCTTCGTTGCGGGGGTTGTCGGAGGTCAGAATGACTTGATGACTCCATTTCACTGCCTCTTTTGCCATGATTGGGCGTTTGCCTTTGTCGCGATTGCCACCGCAACCCACTACGGTGATGATTTTTCCGGTCGTCAGCACTTCGCCAATAGCAGTCAGCACATTGGTCAAAGCATCGGGCGTGTGGGCATAATCTACAATCGCCGTGTAGCCCTTTGGCGAACGAATGGTTTCAAAGCGTCCGGAAACCGGCGTGAGTGTGCTGATGATGCGAAAAATCTCATCTGTAGAAACGTGGCGCGCCGCATCTCTACACAGCAATGCTGCCGTTCCATAGACTGCCAACAAATTATAAGCATTGAATTTGCCTACAAACAGCGTGTGAATTTCTGTACCGTTGATGTTCATTTCCGTGCCGTCAAAATACGCTTCCACAATTTTGCCTTTGAAATCAGCCAATGTCCGGAATGAATAAGTTTTCTTTTCTGCTTTGGTGTTTTGCAACATAAACAGTCCGTTTTTGTCGTCGGCATTGGTCAACGCAAACGCACCGGCGGGCAATTGGTCGAAAAAGCCTTTTTTTGCATCACGATACGCCTCCACCGTTTCGTGATAATCCAAATGGTCGCGTGTCAAATTAGTGAAAATGCCGCCTTTGAATTGTAACCCGGCGATGCGCTGCTGCACGACGGAATGCGAACTCACTTCCATAAAGGCATATTCACACCCTTCCGCCACCATTTCTGCCAGCAAAGCATTTAGTTCGACAGGGTCTGGCGTGGTGTGCGTGGACGGCACCGCACGGTCGTTCACATAATTGCAAACGGTCGATAGCAGCCCCACTTTATAACCCAATTTTTGAAACATATTATACAATAAAGTAGCAATCGTCGTTTTGCCGTTCGTGCCGGTCACGCCCACCAGCGTCAGGCGTTTCGACGGCTCGTCGTTCCACAGCGATGCCAGCTGTCCCAAAGCCTCTGCGCTGTCTTTCACTTGGATGAACAGGGGATTGCGGGTCACGCCCGCAATGACACTATCATCCTGATACACAATCACCGTTGCGCCGTTCTCAATGGCTTTGTCAATGAACGCGTGCCCATCGGACTGCGTACCGGCAATTGCTACAAATGCGTAACCGTCTTTGATTTTGCGGGAGTCTGAATGAACGCCGGCAATTTCTAATTTCTGATTGTTAAATACGATTGTCTTCATGTATTCTATTTTTATTGTCTATTTTATTCGATTATTTTTAATTTCTTGTTTTACAATATTTTCCAACAATTTTTTATCGGGAAGCTTAAGCAAATAGTTTGAAACAAACATATTTTCGCTCATATCTGTGGTAGCATACTCCACTAAAGTATCGTCTTTGTCGGCGCAAAGAATAATGCCTATGGGCGGGTTATCACCATCTGCTAATTCATTTTTTTTGAAATAGTTGAGATATAAATTCATTTGTCCTGCATCAGCGTGGTCAAACTCGCCTAACTTCAAATCGATGAGAATATGACATTTTAATATTCTGTGATAAAAGACCAGATCAATACGATAATGACGATTGTTGAAAGTTATTCGTTTTTGCCTTGCCTCAAAGCAAAATCCCGTTCCCATTTCCATCAAAAAATTTTGCAGATTATTGAGAATAGCCGTTTCTAAATCTGTTTCACTGTATTCCGTTTTTTCGTCCAAGCCCAAAAATTCCAAAATATATGGATTGCGAATAATTTCGGAATTTGTTTGAGGTTTAAGATTTTTTATTTTGGCTATAATTGCTTTTTTATCCGTGGAAAGCGTTGAACGCAAAGCCAAAGACGTATTTATAGCCCTTTTAAGTTCGCGCACACTCCAATTGTTTTTGATGGTTTCTACTTCGTAAAAAAGCCTCTCTGTTGGGCCTTCAACGCGAGTAAGTTCGATAAAATGTGAGAAAGATAAACGAGAAAGCATTAGTTCAGCGGGTAAATCTGTTTTGTAAATATCTGCATATTTGGATTCAACCGACAGTGTCGGTTGAATTGCAATTACTTCACTATTAGTCAATTGTAATTCGGGATACACTGTCCCCCGAATTTGAGGAAGAGATATGTTTTGCATTTCAACCGACAGTGTCGGTTGAAATTGAGGATAGGTCAGATAAAAGGTTCTACACAATCGTAAAGGAGTGGGAGCAACACCTTTAATGCCTTTTTCTCTTAATGATTTTGATATTTCGTCAATAAGCGTTTCTCCAAAATTTGCCCTGTCTTCGCCATTTTGTTCATATTCTACAATATAATAGCCAAACAGCCAATTTCTGACGGTAAGAAATTTATTTACAACTTGTGCTGCTCCTCGCTGCAATTCATCATGAACCTGACTGATTTTCAGTATCAGTTGTTCAAAACCGTTATTGTCTATTTTTTTTATCATAACCTAATCTTTAAGGGCGAAGATGATTCACTGTAATGTTAATTTCACTGTTTGTCCTTTCACTATTTTGCTGCCTGCCGGAATGGATTGCGACACTACAGCTCCTTTCCCGACCACCACCGCTTGCAGTCCTGCACTTTCCATTGAGAAGACGGCATCTTTTGCTCCCATTCCTCGCGTGTCGGGCACTACTCTCGTCCGCACCACACAATCGGGTTTCACAGGTGGAGTTGCTTGATGAAGAAAATCGACCGGAAAATTTGCTTCGTTTGAAACGATGTTGCGCACATAAAGCTCTTCGGCAATCGTTTTAAACACAGAGCCACACATATGTCCGCCACCCACATCACCAAATCGGGGATTGCGAATAATCACAATCATGGAATATTGTGGTTTTTTGGATGGGAAGTAGCCACAAAACGACACCTGATGTCCAAAATACTTTCCTCCTGATGCCAAACGAGCGGTCCCTGTTTTGCCGGACACAGAAAATTTATCCGAATGAGCAGGCTTTCCCGTGCCATCGTGAGCATTGACCACACTATCCAGCATGATGCGAATTTCTTTTAATGTAGCATCCGAACAAATTTTCGGATTGATGACCGTTGGCTCTTTCTTTTCAATTATTGAACCGTTGTTTTCTCTAATTTCGCGCACAAACATTGGTTTCAGCAATGTGCCATTATTGGCAATCGCGTTAAAAAACGACAGGGTATAAATCGGCGGTATTTGCGTGGCATAGCCGTAAGACATCGTTGCCAACGTGCTATTAGACCAATAAAAGCCCTTTTTGCCTGAATCTTTTGGATGACGAATGACAGGATGGGCAGCTCCCGGAATTTCCAAGTGCATATCTTCATGAAACCCAATCTTGTAAATGCCGTCCACGTATTTGTCCGGATTTTTCCCGTAATGCTTCAATATCAATTTAGCAATACCAACATTGGAAGAATAACGGATGCTTTTTGCTGCTGTAATAGTTCCGTAACCGCCACGATTGGCATTGTGGTTGGTGATTACTGACTGTGTGCCGGGAATCGTCCATGTTTCATTGTTGGTTTCCACCTTTTCGTTCGGTTTCACCAATCCGTCTTCCAACGCGACCATCATTGATACCACCTTGAACGTGGAACCAGGCTCGCTCATGTCGGACACAGCATAATTTTTTGTTTCTCCCCACTCGCCTTCACGAATGCGTCCCATGTTGGTAATCGCTTTGATTTCGCCGGTGCTTACTTCCATCACCACTGCGGAGCCCGATTCGGCATCCAATTCACGTAATTTGCTAAGCAATGCCGTTTCGGTAATATCCTGCGTCTGAATATCAATGGTTGAAACGATGTCTTTCCCGTTCTCGGGCCGATCTTTTATCACTGTGACCGATCGGCCGTTCACTCTACGGCGCGTGCCAAGACCCTGCTTCCCTTTCAAAAGTGAGTCGTAAGCCAGCTCCAATCCGTTTTTACCCCCTTTGTCAAATTCACCGTAGATGCTCCCAATAGTACGCAAAGCCAATGTTTCGTAGGGATTGGTGCGCTTCTTAAATTCTTTAGGATAGAGTCCTGTTTGGTTGACGCCCTTGTTAAAATAGGGCATTTTTTGAATAGATTTCCATTGACTGTAATCAATGTCTTGATACAACAACCGGTATTCACGATTTTTCTTTCCATTTTCTCGTTCTTTCCAGCCATTCATGATATGCTTTTCGTAGTAAGCGACTGATTTTGCCGGCAATAGTTTGTGTAATTCTACAGCAAGCGGTTTCACGTATTTTTTTAGCGTATCTTCCTTGATTCCCTCTGCCAAAAAGTCGATATACAGGCGGTAATAGGGTTTGCTAATGGCCATCAATTCGCCGCCGGAAGCGTAGATGTTGCCACGCACCGCCGACACAATCACACTATCTTGCACCGTTTTTTTGCCCCATTCACGCCATTCGTTGCCTTCTACAACGGAAATATAGGTAGCTTTGCCAATTATCGCAATGGCAAAAAGGATCACCAACGCTGCAATAACAGCATAGCGTCCAATAATTTGATTGCTTTTATATTCCTTTTCGTCTTCTGACATTTGCTTCATTAATTGTGATTTCTGACAACGGCATAATTTCACTTCTTTATTTCATACGCCGGAATTTTTGCTTCGGTCAATTCGATATGATTTCGTATCAACAGCTCTTTCAAGCGCGATTGCCGACTAACCTTCGTGAGTTGCGTCCTCAAATCCAAATTCTCGTATTGCACATCCTGAAGTTCCGTTTTCAAAAGCTCAATTTGCGTCATTTTTTTTCGACAGGCATAATCATTGCTAATCAAAATAATCACCAGCACAACAATCCACACCATCAATTTCCATTGCTGCACCAAAAATTGGTCTGTCAGCATTTCACCCCCTAATATTGAGCGAAACGTATTTTTCTTCTTTTTTTCAGACGCCATAAACAACCATTATTTTTTTATCACAATTCGTAATTTTGCACTGCGTGAACGCGGATTGCCAGCGATTTCAGCGGCGTTGGGCACGATAACTTTATTGTTCAACACCGTGAACGGCGATTGTACATTGCCATAAAAATCCTTTATCAATTCGCCCTCAAAATTGCCGCTCTTAAAAAAATGTTTGACCATGCGGTCTTCCAGCGAATGATATGTGATGACCGCCATCCGTCCGCCCGATTTCAGCAGTTCGCCCGCTTGCTCCAACAACTCTTTCAGGGCATCCATTTCGCCATTGACTTCGATGCGCAACGCCTGAAACACTTGTGCCAATTGTTTTTTCTCTTTTTCGCGCGTAAAAAACGGCTGCAAAACGGACAATAAATCGGCTGTTTTGCGAAAACCTTTCATCGCTCGTTCGCGCACAATAGCACGGGCAATAGCACGGGCAGTTCGCAATTCGCCGTAATGAAACAGCACATCCGCCAAAGCCTCCTCCGTGTAAGTATTGAGAATTTTTGCGGCAGTCAGGTCGCCCTTTTTGTTCATCCGCATATCCAAATCGCTGTCGAAACGGAACGAAAAACCGCGACGGGCATCATCAAAATGATGCGACGAAACGCCCAAATCTGCCAACAACCCATCAATTTTTTCGACCCCGTACCAATCCATGAAATTCGCCAAATAGCGAAAATTGCTCCGCACAAACGTAAACCGCTCGTCGGGCAAGCTATTGGCAATTGCATCCTCATCCTGGTCGAAACCATAAAGCCGCCCGCTTGCTCCCAAACGGTTCAATAATTCACGCGAATGTCCACCGCCACCGAATGTCACGTCCACATACGTGCCTGTCGGCTGAATATTCAGTCCGTCGAGGCTCTCCGTCAAGAGAGCAGGGGTGTGATATGTTGTTGTTGTCGTCATTGCGGGCTTGACCCGCAATCCCCTGCTTTACTAAGGAACTTGCGAGCATTCATTTTGAATGTATCACTATTTTGTTTCATGAAATCGTCAAAATTGGCATGGCTCCAAATGCGGATGGTGTCGCCCATGCCGATAAAACGCACATCATTCGTAATATTAGCAATCTTCAAATAGCGTTTGCCAATCAAAATGCGTCCGTTGGAGTCCATTTCAAGTATTTCGGAGTCCGCCACAAAACATTGATAAAAATCGTTTTGTTCCTCGTCATATTTGTCAAGCCGTTCACGAAGTTTTGACAATTCGGCTTCCCAAGCTGCCACAGGATACAAAACAAGGCAATCTTTGTAAATATCTTTACGCAAAACGAGGCGCGCATCCTCCGCAGTCTGCAGAATTTTGCGAAACGTCGCCGGCACGAACACCCGTCCTTTGGCGTCCGTTTTTGCATCCATATTTCCAATAAATCGCTCCATCGTATTTGAAAGTTTAGTTATCAGAGTATAGCGTTGAGTGTGTGGGAGCTGTTGTTTTACTATACCCTATACCTAATAACTATTAACTAATTGTCCCACAGTGCAAAAGTACACAATTCCCCACAATTCCCCACTATTTTTCAATATTTTTTTATCAAAAACTTATCAACAGTTTATAACTATCATAACTGATTGATTTTTAGGTAATTAATCCTATTTTGTTAATTGGAGTAAAATTAATTTGTTGATAAAATTAGGAAATTAAATTGTTTTTTGTATCTTTGTCGCCGTAAAAAATGACAAAAGCAAGAAAATAAATTGCAATTTGATTCAAAAACCAATGGCAACTAAAAAATTAAGCACAGTAATTCCGGAACAAGCATTGTTCAACGAGCTATCGCAACTGATAGAACAAAGCAAAGTATTTGTCGTTTCACAGGCAAACAGTACTCTCACGCTGCTATTTTGGCAAATAGGGCGACGTGTCAATGAAACAATTCTGCAAAATCAGCGGGCAGAATATGGAAAACAAATTGTGCCGACACTGTCGGCACAATTGGAACGCCAATATGGGCGGAACTTTACCGAGAAAAATGTTCGACGAATGTTGAAATTTGCCGCCCAATTTCCGGATGAGCAAATTGTCGTGACACTGTCACGACAATTGAGTTGGTCACATGTGGTTGAAATACTTCCACTTAAAACCATTGAGGCTAAAATGTTTTATGCTCAAGAAGTTGCAAGTCAAAAATTAGCGGTAAGAGATCTTCGTAAACAAATAGCCACAAAGGCGTTTGAGCGGACGGATATTGCCAATGCGCAGTTGACTGTTAATTCTGAAATTCCTTTTAATGTTTTCAAAGACCCTTATTTGATGGATTTTCTAAATCTTAAGGACGGTTTTCTGGAAAATGATTTGGAAGCGGCTATTTTGAGGGAATTAGAGCGTTTTATTTTGGAAGTCGGCAAAGGTTTTGCTTTTGTGGAACGCCAAAAAAGGATGATTATTGACGGCGAAGATTTTTATTTGGATTTGCTTTTTTATCACCGCACGCTGAAACGTTTAGTCGCTATTGAACTGAAAATTGGTAAATTTCAAGCCAAACACAAAGGTCAAATGGAACTTTATCTGAAATGGCTAAATAAAAATGAACGACAGGAGGGCGAAAATGCACCGATTGGTCTGATACTTTGCGCCGAAAGCAGTCGGGAACAAATCGAACTGTTGGAAATGCACAAAGACGGCATTATGGTGGCGGAATATTGGACGGCACTCCCGCCCAAACACGAATTGGAACAAAAAATCCGATCTGCCTTGATAGAGGCTCGCGAACGTATAGAACGGAATAAAGCCCTGTCGCAAGGCGGATTTGGGATATTATCAGAACATAAATAACAAATTAAATAATATTAAAATAAAAAAAACGATGAAAAGTGTATTTCTTGGAATTGACCACCCTGCAATTGCAGCGAAAGATCCGGTCGCGTTAACAAAATGGTATTGTGATGTGTTGGGCTATGAAGTTTTTGCACAAAATGACAAATTCGCATTTGTTATTAAAGCTCCTGATGGAAGTTTTATTGAAGTGATGCCGGAAGATGGCTCTCCGCGCCCCAAGCGCAATGTAAGCACCCCCGGTTGGTCGCATTTAGCATTACGTGTAAGCGATATGGACAAAGCCATAGCTGCATTGGACAAACATCAGGTGGCTTGGATGGGTCCCGAATTTGAGGCATTTGGCGGCGGACGTATCCGCAATTTTTCCGATCCGGAAGGCAATATGGTGCAAATTGTTGAAAGATAAATCATGAGCACTATCAATCACGATTTGACAAAAATCAAGGCATTTGTCTTTGATATTGACGGCGTTTTATCGGGCGAAACGATTCCCCTTCATCCAAATGGCGAACCAATGCGATTTGCCAACACAAAAGACGGCTATGCCATGTCAACCGCTGCCCGACAAGGTTTTGTATTGGGCATCATCACGGGTAGCAACACCGAAGCGGTGCGCAGACGTTATGAAGGGTGTGGCTTCAAGCATATTTATCAAAAATCGAAACGCAAATTGGACGATTTGCACGATTTCATTCAAAAAACAGGACTGAAATTGGAAGATATTTGCTACGTAGGCGACGACATCCCTGATTCGGAATGCTTGCAAGCAGTAGGCTTACCGGCCTGTCCTGCCGATGCCGTGCCCGAAATCAAAGCAGTTTCCAAATATATTTCGCACAAAAAAGGCGGCGAAGGCGTAGGACGTGACATCATCGAGCAAGTGCTCAAGGCGCAAGATAAGTGGCCGTTGACGGGAAATGCCTCGTGGTAATCCACACCCCGCCCGCTACGCTTCCTCCCCGACCATTTTGGTGTAATGCAAGACCTTCCATATCGTCAAGATATGGAAGGTCTGCGCGATCACTAGTTGCGTACACATCGTACAGTAAGCAAGTCGTCCGGTCTAGCTCCACCCAATGCACTATCACGGAAGTACGTCAAGTCACGTTCTACACTGGTGTAAGTTGAGGATGGGGTGAGCATCCACCAGAATCCCTCATCGCCCCATAGCTCCCAGCCAAGGTCACCAGGAAGGAGGGCGCCGGCTAAGGCCAATCCTGAATTCCAAAGTAAACCGAGTTGTGAGGATGTCCCAGTCGTACCGACACCTGCCATGAGGGTGTTGAAATTCGATTGCAAGAGTTGCCATTGATTTTGATCTGGAACATGCCAGTCGGGTCCTAGCTTCTGGCAGGCAGGTTCCGCTTGCGACCATTCGTAATACCAACCGCGTCCGGAATGTTCATTTACACCACCAAATGGGTAGTAAATTTGAGATGCAGCGACACCTTCGGCAATGTTTTGCGTTGTCCAGCAAAGATTTTCTAAACCCGGATTACCATAATTCGCGGTCGTATAAGTTTTAATCAGGTTGCCGCACTTGAAAGGAACTTTCGGCGCATCCACCACAGCACTCTCGTCAAACTCCTTCACCGACGGAATCGAGAACGCAATCTCTTCGCCGTCCAAGCCCAGTGTCAGCAAAAACGTGTATTGCCGACCGGCTTCAAACACGATGCCTTGCGCTTTGTTCGCCGGGTCGTGAAGGCGGAAAACCACCTGACGCCTGTTCACCGTGTCGTTCGTGAGGTAATCCACTTCGGCAACGGTCGCGTACAAATAGGAAGCACCCAACTTAGAGGCGTCTATTTCGGCGACAGTGCCATATTCCGGCGTGCTGCCGGTGAAGGCTCCCAAGATAGTTTCCTGTGGCAGCACCATCAAGCCGTTACTCGCATTGGTTATCTCAGTGTAATCGGTGCTCGCAGTGCCGGTGCCGTAAGGCACAAGCACATTCGTGCTTCCAAGATCCACTTTGTAAGTTACCGAATCGTGTTGTGCTTTCCAAGCAACGTCGTACTCACCCGCAGTGTGAGTAAAACTATCCGCTCCATTCGGTACCGAATCGAGCATGTTGAGCGTTCCCTTCGATTTCAACTTACTCAAAGCCAATTCTTTAATCACATACGTCTTGTTTTTGTTCTGATTTTGAGCCTTGAACACAATCCGCGACAGCGCGTGCTTGAAATTCAATTGGACGCTCGGGTTGCTTGCAAAAGTCAAATCCACATTTTTACTCACCATAAAATCCTCTTGTTGGTCAATCGGACGACTGCCGCCGACCCATCCCGGCACGGTGTATTCAATCTCGGGACCGGTGACAGGAGGGAGCGTGACCGAAGGCGCCTGTTTCAGACCAACCGTCACATTCACACTTGACGCGGGCGAGTAAGCGAAGAAATCGACGGAATCTCTTGCCGGCCAGCTGGCTTTTGGGAAATAGTCCCAACTCGCACCACCTTCGCCGCGTGTTACAGTCACGCCGTTCAGCACATAACCGTCATAAGCAGTGCTGGATGGATGGCTCCACGCCGAGGTGGTGAACGAAGTCATTGACCCTCCGGTGGTTACACTTGCTCGCAGCAGTTTGTCCGCGAACGTCTTGAAGAAAATCTCCCTCTCACTACTCTGCAACGGACCGTTTTGATACAAATCGGTTGCGCAACTGCTGCTCAAAGCCACCAGGCCGAGCAGGCTAAAACAGATTGATTTTTTTCTCATGTTTTCTAATTTTTAATTTATTGTTCATTATCCATTGTTCATTGCTATTCCCTACGCTATTGATTATCGGGCTTTCAGCCCTTGACATCGTCCCGCAGGGACGGGATTGGGTTGCATGCCTACCTTCGGCATGCGGATATGTGATATTCGTGCGGGAAAGGCGTGTTGGCCAATGCGACACCATAGAACGGCGTGTTGGCAGGAGGTGATGACATGTGACAATACCACAACAGGAAAGGCGTGTCAGCATGAGGTGTCTCCACTCCGCAAAGCGGTCTAACGCCCGCTTTGCTTCGGTCGACAAGACGGCGGCATTTTTTTAAGAGAGGGAGGAAACGCAGCGGCGGCTCCGCCGCCGCTGCGTTTCCTCTATCACCCTCCACGACGGCGCCGTCATGTCGAGTTTCTATAAAAAATTTACATAAAAAAGAATGACATATCTCTGCATTGTTCATGGCAAGTGTCAGTCCCCAACCCCTTTGAAAATCAATGAGTTGCGTAAAACCGTCATTGGTACCGGAGGGACGTAGTCCCGCAGTGGAGACACCCCATGCTGACGAGCCTTCCTCCCGTCGACGGGAGCGATGCAGTCCCGCAGCGGAGACACCTCGTGCGAACACGCCTTCCTCCTGTACGCTACGCCGGAAGGCGTTAAATTTCGATAACCCCGTACAAGCGAAACGGAGGGCACTGAAAAACCCTCCAAAATCCAATTTCACCCCTTCCACAGGCTCTGTAAAGGGGGTAAATGTGCAAAAAAGGGACTTTTTCAGTGCCCTCACGAAGCGCAGTGCGGGGTAGATGCCGCCGTCATTGTGAGGGCGAAGCCCGAAGCAAACTATAAACAGCAGCCGGTTTGCTTCGGGCTCCGCCCTCGCAATGACGGAACAAGCCGCAACAGGACGCAAAAAGCCGCAACAGGACTCGAAAGTCCCATTACGGCTTGCCGGTATGTTTGTGAAAATATTGTTTAACGCCGGAAATGCGCGGAGGCGAAGACGCTCTTGCGCAGTTGGGTTTTTGCGAGGAAATTTACCCATCCCCCTCGTAAACAACTGATACTGAGAGAGTTATGAATGTCATATATTTATTGCTTGCCATCTGTCTTACTCTTGTTTTGGTGACAAAGGTACAGACTATTTTTATATAATCAAACATTATTTACAATTTTAACATTATAGGTTGATATAGAGACGGGCGCGCCGCGTTTCTACTCGTCCGGCGTATCACGCAACTGCGTGAGGTAGGTGGTGTACCGGAAAATGATGTCTGCTCTTTGACTTTATTATTCATGCGCTTAGAAATCTCAGGGTTTTCATGTAATTTTGCATCCACGGAATCAACGAATAAATGATAGATATAAAAGAGCTACAGTCCAAGTGGTCCCATTCTGTTTCAGACCAAGCTACAAAGGTAGAAAATTATTTGGACGACCTAAACGCCTATACCAATTAAACTTTATTCTATCTCTCTTTTCTTTCATTGTTCATTGCCCGAGCAATCCGTTAGGATTGCATCGCTCGGTAGCATTGACCATGCCTCATGCACTCCGCATGCCGTTGCCCTGATGTCTTGTTTCAAAAAAAATGATGAGGCTGTCTCAAAAGGCAATGAAACATCATTGTGAGCATAGCTAAAGCAAACCAACGTGCCCTGCCCCTAGATAGTAAAAGACACCGGAATGTAGTTTGGTGCGGGAATCACGGCGCTTCCTACAAGGAAATTCGGTTTCAATTTGAACGTTACTTGACTGGACGCATTGCCGATTCCGGCAAAATTAAACGCCAAATTTTTGATTGATTCCAACGATTTGCCCTTCAAAACCTGTTTCAAATCGAATGCCATAGCGATGGGCAAGACCGTTTTCTGTCCGGCATTCACTTGTATTTGATTGTGGAGCACGCCACGAGTCATTTCCGTGCCGTCAATTTCCAAAATATAACTCAAGCCATGCATAAAAGCCGTTTGAATGCCGGGATTTGTCACATCCAAATTTAACGTAAATTCCAAGGGCAAAGTGCCATTGGGGGAAGTAAATGACGTCAACAAACCGACAGCCGCGAGGGGATTGTTTTGCACCCTCACACCACCCAAAGTGAGTCCGGCAATGGAATTGTAGTCATACTTGCATTGGGTCAATTGATAGGTTCCCAACACCTGATTTGCCACGTTACAAGAACAAAACACCAAAACAAAACACAGGAATGCAATTCTTTTTTTCATCTGAATGATATTAAAATATTAATTTTTCATACGCCAAGCGCGAATTTTTGTCATAAAAAATCTCACCACAATAAGTAAAATCCAATGCCTGCAGCATTTTCCG
>BNTP01000002.1 GCA_025996695.1 Bacteroidia bacterium
AACGAGCCACCTCAATTATTGGGTTAATTAATCTGACATACAATATTTGTCGCTACGAACAAATTGTTCGGTTGCAACTCTTACCGATAGGGAAGTAATTATATGATAGATAGATAGATAGATAGATAGATTTTGCAAAAAATAGTGCTAAAAAGTATGATTGGATAGAAAATTTTGAATAAATTTGCAGTGATTATTTCAGGTGGGATTAATGGACTTCGTTTCATCTTGGATAGTCTCCTCTTAAAAGAGTCGGACAATAACTCCGCGCGAGAAAAAAGTAATTTTTAGAAGTCCCCATTTATTAGAATTATGAATTATGATTATTTTTTTTCATGGTTTTTAATACTTAATTCGTAATTCTAATTTTTTAATTCTTAATTTTTAATTTTTAATTGAACATGGATTTTAGTAATTTTTTATATCTGGGACAGGAAATAGGATTGGTAGTCCTGTTTGTGATTCTGTTTTTATACGATGTATTTGGCTCCGAGAAAGGGAAAAAATACTTTCAGGGAACGGCTGTGACGCTGTTTGCGTTGTTCACGGTGTATGGATTTGCGGAAGCGTGTTGCCCAGCCTTTCAATGCAGTTCGGAAGCGGTTTTTGGCGGGATGTTTATCCGCTCCAATTTGACCGTATTAATGAAAAATATTCTGAATGTGACCACTCTGATGGTGTTTTTGCAAGCCAATGGCTGGCTGAAATCCAAAGAAACGGCGGTGCGACAGGGCGAATTTTATACCGTCACACTCATCACGCTGCTGGGAATGTATTTGATGATTTCCGCCAACAATTTTATGCTATTATATATAGGTATGGAAACGGCATCCTTGCCGTTGGCGTGTTTGTGTGCCTACAATAAATCAAAAGAAAAATCAGCGGAGGCTGGTGTGAAATACGTGTTTATTTCTGCGTTGAGTTCTGGAATCATGCTCTTTGGCTTGTCGTTTTTATACGGCGCGTTGGGCAGTTTTTACTACGCCGACATGGCAATTGCCTTGACAGACACCGGCTTTAACACGCTGATAATCACAGGCTTTGTGTTTTTCTTTGCTGGCTTAGGCTTCAAATTGTCATTGGTTCCGTTCCATTTGTGGACGGCCGACGTTTACGAAGGTGCCCCCACGAGCGTCACGGCTTATTTGTCCGTCGCATCCAAAGGGGCTGCGGCTTTCGCGTTGATTTTCGCGTTGTATCAAGTCTTTGCTCCGTTGCAAGGCGTTTGGATTAACATTATTTGGTGGCTAACCGTTATCACGATTACGCTTGGGAACTTGTTTGCCATTCGTCAAACAGACATTAAACGTTTTTTTGCGTTCTCGTCCATCTCGCAAGCGGGTTATATCATGCTCGGAATCATCGCGGGAACAAGTCAAGGGATGGTTGCCACGATTTTCTTTGTGCTGGTCTACCTGTTTTCTAATATGGCCGCCTTTGGCGTGATTTCTGCGGTGGAAAATCAGAATGGCGGCGACACGCGCATTGCAGCGTTCAACGGACTGTATAAAACCAATCCGCGATTGGCATTGGTAATGATGCTCGCGGTGTTCTCGCTGGGAGGTATCCCCACATTGGCAGGATTTTTCAGCAAATTTTTCATCTTCATGGCCGCCGCCGAGCAAGGACAGTATATTTTGGTGTTTATCGCGTTGTTAAACACAGTGATTTCGCTCTTTTATTACTTGTTAATCATTCGGGCGATGTTTATCCGTGAGCCGGAAAACGATGCGGTGGCGACGTTCAAAAATAACCGATACAACAATGCGAGTCTGCTGTTTTGCGTGGCAGGCCTCCTTGTGATTGGGTTTATTAGTTGCATTTATAGCTATATCGGGACAATTTCGTTTGGGGTGGCGTAAAGATATGAAAACAGAAGAACAGTTTGAACTCGTGATTGGCCTCTGCCGCAGTCTGTTTGAGAAAAAGCTCAAAGATTATGGCGCATCGTGGCGCATCATGCGTCCGCAATCCATTACGGATCAACTGTTTATAAAGGCAAAACGCATCCGAAGTCTGGAAACGAAGAGTGTGAATAAAGTGGGCGAAGGCATCGAACCGGAGTTTATTGCGATTGTCAATTATGGTGTTATCGGGCTGATTCAGTTGGAGTTAGGTTTTGCAGACAAGGTTGATATTTCTCAAACAAAGGCAATTGAACTGTATGACAAGCATATCACCGCCACCAAAGAGTTGATGTATGCGAAAAATCACGACTACGATGAGGCGTGGCGAGGCATGCGGGTAAGTTCATACACCGATTTTATTCTCACAAAAATCAATCGCACAAAAGAGATTGAGGCGAATGAAGGACAAACGCTGGCCTCGGAAGGCATTGATGCCAACTATATGGATATGATTAATTATGCGTTGTTTGCGCTTATTAAATTAGGATATGAAAGTTAAAAAAATAATTATCGAAATTTGTCGAGTGCTTTTGGGAGTAGTATTCGTCTTTTCCGGCTTTGTGAAGGCAATTGACCCGTTGGGCACGGCCTATAAAATTCACGATTATTTGGCGGCTTGGGGACTTGCCGGTCTTGGTTTTTTGGACTTGTCGGTTTCAATTCTTCAGTCCGTTGCAGAATTTTCGTTAGGTGTATTACTTTTGCTGGGTGTTTATCGCAAATATACAAGCCTGTTTATTTTGCTAATCATGTGTTTTATGACACCTCTGACACTCTATTTGGCGATTTACAATCCGGTCACCGACTGTGGATGCTTTGGCGATGCGCTGATACTAACGAATTGGCAAACATTTTACAAAAATATCGTCTTGTTAATTGCGGCAATCGTTGTTGTTTGGAGCAACCGTCATTGTTGGCTTGACCCGCAATCCCCCCTCAAGAGAAGGCTGTTTGTCAAGAAATTGCAAGTCACGCCCGCAATGACAACCGCTATTATTACGGTAGCGCTAATCACAGGATTGTCAGTATATTGTCTTGTGTATCTGCCGATTATAGATTTTCGTCCTTATAAAATCGGCAATAATATCAAGGAATTGAGTACAATGCCGGAAGGGGCGCCAACGGATGAATTTGAAACCACGCTGATTTATACCAAAGATGGTGTGACACAGACGTTTACAATGGAAAATTACCCGAAAGAAGGCTCCGGCTGGGAGTTTGTGGATTCCGAAATCAAATTGATAAAAAAAGGTTACGAGCCACCGATTCATAATTTCACGATTACCACCGAGTCCGGCGAAGATATTACGGGACAAGTATTGGATTATCAAGGCTATACATTTCTGTTGGTGGCACACAAATTGGAAATGGCAAGCAAATCAAGTGCGAACAAAGTGAATGAAATCGCCGATTTTGCGGTTCAAAATGGACATCATTTCATCGGATTGACGGCTTCACTTCCAAAGGAAATTGCCGAATGGAATGCTCGTACGCAAGCTATCTATCCATTTTGCACGACAGATGATATAACGTTGAAGACAATCGTGCGCTCCAATCCGGGCTTAGTGTTGATGCACAACGCCACAATTATAGGCAAATGGTCGCACAACAATCTGCCCGACGAAAAAGAATTAAACAAATTAACAAATATAAGAAAATGAGAAAAAACATTGTAGCAGGAAATTGGAAAATGAACAAAAACCTGCAAGAAGGTCTTGACTTAGTAAAAGATTTGCAAACGGCTCTTTTTAACAAAAAAGTAAAATGTGACGTGATCGTATGTATGCCATTTGTTCACTTGGCTTCCGTCAATGGCATGATTGACAAAACGAAAGTGAAATTGGGCGCACAAAACTGTGCAGATAAAGCGTCAGGAGCTTACACGGGCGAAGTGTCTGCCGAAATGGTGGCTTCTACCGGTGCCAAATACGTGATTTTGGGGCACTCCGAACGCCGCGCTTATTATGGCGAAACAAATGCTATCTTGAAAGAAAAAGTACAATTGGCATTGGCAAACAACTTGACCCCGATCTTCTGTATCGGCGAAGTGTTGGCAGAACGCGAATCAGGCAAACAAAATGCCGTCGTAAAAAAACAAATCGAAGAAGGTTTATTCGACCTTTCTGTTGAAGATTTTGGCAAAGTCGTGTTGGCTTACGAACCCGTTTGGGCAATCGGCACCGGCAAAACAGCCACGTCTGCTCAAGCACAGGAAATGCACGCATTCATCCGCCAAACACTCGCTGCAAAATACGGACAAGCGGCGGCTGACGCAACCTCTATCCTCTACGGTGGTAGCTGCAACGCCGGAAACGCCAAAGAATTATTCACTAATCCCGACGTAGACGGCGGTTTGATTGGTGGCGCGTCATTAAAGGTCGACACCTTTATCCCAATCGTGGAAGCATTCTGATTAATTAAAAATTAAGAATTAAAAATTAAAAATTATTTGAGATGCTATATTTTGCCAACGGAGCCTTGTCCCGCAGGGACAGTCCTTTATTAACCGTAGACTTCAGTCTACGGCATAAAAATCAGCACGATAGCATCGTCCCGCAGGGACGGTACTATCAAGTGTCGTCCCTGCGGGACTGCGCTCAAGGGGAGCTTGCACGACTTGCAAAATACAGCACCTCAAAAAAAGATTTAGCCTTTTTATTTTCAGTGCTTTTTTTCGTGATGGTTTGTACTTCGTTGAGGGCGCAAACCATCATTGAAGATTTGGCGAAGAATCCTACTACTTCGGAAGGTCAGATTCATATTAAAGCTGATGCGGGCGTGAATGCCTTGATTGGTCGTGCCGGAAATGGCGAGATTTTACAAAAAAACGCGCCTACGCCTACGCCACCAGCAATTGCCACAACGGTGAGCAATGCAGAGCAATATGAACAAAAAAACAGTGCGGTTTCACAAAAATCATCCGTTCCAACAGCGGCAGATATATCTGCCGCCATTGCTGCGGCAAAGGCCCGGATGTCCGCAGTCCCTGCTGTGACCACTTCCAATACGCCATCTAACCCGGTGGCAGCAACAACGAATCCCGACCCACCTGTTCCTGCAAAGGTAGTAGGGATGGATATTTCCGATTTAGCGGAGGACGACATAGTGCACGTGGCGGGCTTTCGCGTGCAAGTCTATTTCGGTAATGCCCAAAATAAAGCACGCACAGAAGCGGAGCAGCGACAATCGGCCGTCAAAAATAAATTTCCGGGAATTGGAACTTACATGACTTACAGTCCTCCCAATTTCAAAGTAACGGTTGGTGATTTTCTGACTCGCGAAGATGCCGAAGTATTCAAGCAGCTGTTAATCAAGGCATTGCCTTTTGGTCGCGAATCGTTTATAGTGCCGGCAAAAATTAAATCTGCAAATTTCTGAAATTAATTTACGTGAAAACAACCGGCTTTATGATATGGAAAAAATAGAAAAATTAGCGTATCATTATTCAGAAATATTGAAATTGCTGGGCGAAGACCCCACGCGCGAAGGACTATTGAAAACGCCCGAACGTGTGGCCAAATCCATGTTGTTTTTGACCAAAGGTTACGAACAAAACCCGTCAGAAATTTTGTCCTCTGCCATTTTTATGGAAGATTACAAACAGATGGTCATCGTGAAAGACATTGACTTTTATTCGATGTGTGAGCATCATATATTGCCATTTTTTGGGAAAGTGCACGTCGCCTATATCCCCAATCACGCCATCACCGGACTGAGCAAAATACCCCGTGTCGTCGAAGTTTTTGCCCGTCGCTTGCAAGTTCAAGAACGTATGACCACCCAAATAAAAGACTGTATCCAGCAGACACTCAATCCTTTAGGCGTAATGGTCGTCATTGAGGCGCAACACCTTTGCATGCAGATGCGCGGCGTCGAAAAGCAAAATTCCATCACCACCACGTCCGATTTTACGGGGGTTTTTGAAGCCGCTAAAACACGTGAAGAATTTATCAAATTGATTCAAAATTCGAGATAGATCGGGTGCACGACAAAAATCCCTTAGTACAGGCTAATAAACAATCTTCAATGTGTAAGACCGCGAACCGCGCACAACGCGGACAATGGCAATAGAGCCTTTGGGCTGCGGTTGCAAAACAGCATCCTGTTGATCTTGAGCGAGAGCGATTGTTTCGACGAGTTGTCCGTTTGTGGCGTAGACTCGTAGGCTTCCGGCGGCCTGCTCGGTTTCCGAAAGGAGCATTTTCCCCTGACAGTCGTCGCACTCAGCTCGCTTATACCACATTTTATGCGTGGGGTCAACAGGGTACGGCGAAGGGTTGCCATCACGCACAAGAGCCTGCATATCAGTCGGAACAATCCGAGAAGTCGCCCCGGTGGGCGATTGATAGATGACGTAAAAATGCTTGCCCACAGACACAAGGCTATCTAAGGCAACAAACGTTTCAAACGGCACGGCCATCGTTTTATCCTTCTGTTCAAAATCATGCGTGGCATTCGGATCGTAACTCCAATATTGCACAGGAACAAGTTTTTCCGTCACCAAATTGGTCGGTTCTTCTTTGCCCAAATAAATTTTAATATGACCATTAGATACATTGGACACGGACGTAGCGGGCAATTGAACAAAGACTCCAAACAAATCGCAATCTTCATTTTCGTTGTAGACTTTCGCTTTTTGTCCGAGAGCAGAAGCTACCGATACCCAAGCGTCGGTCTGTGCCCGTCGAATTGGATTCAGTTCGTGCGGATCAAATCCGAGCGTGTGTCTCACGCCCGAATGACCGGGATCCAAGGCATTTACCAAGGCATTGTTGCCACCATTGACTGCCCAACCCACCTGTAAGGAGGAAAACCAGTCAGAACTTTTATTATCACATGTAGATGCCCCGCCTGTTAATGCCCCGACAATGAGATTCTGATTGTCGAAAAGAGGTGAGCCTGACGAGCCGCCAAATGTAGACCCGCTGTCCCAAAACGGCATTTGCCAGTGTGAATTGGCGTCAAAATAGGGCGGATAAGTTCCCCGAATCAAATTTTGCAAAGATTGTCCATACTTTGTCACGGCACCAAGCGGGTGATGCAAGTTTGTAAAGGGGGGGGAGGGCTGCGTATCGGCATTCCAGCCGGCAAAATAAGCGTTGTAATAATCGGGTGGAGTTTCCTTCAATTCCAGTAAAGCGATGTCTTTTTTTTCCAAAATAGCTGCAGGATAAGCACCGGCGATCGACATTTCTTCTGCACCTTTCATCTTACCGTCATCCACGGGACGAGTGTAATTGAAGAACGCAACAATTGTGCCTGCTTGGGTCACATAATACTCCTCCGAACGTGGAAATGAAGTTACAGCGGGATTATTCAGGCAGTGCACAGCTGTCAAAACATAAGGCGTCCCATCATTATTTGTGTTGTTAATCAAATTTCCTGAACAGAGCACTCTCCCATCAATGATCAGAAGCACAGACGAGCGAATCAATGTTTTATCAAGATCCGTTGCAAACAAGGCATCCCTCATGCAGAGGTAGTCGGTGGCGTGATCTGTGTTTGGCTCTGCACGCAGCACGCCGCGATAATCGTGATTGACCTCGCCAATGACCAATTGTCCGCGAAACGTTGCATGGGCAGGCTCTGAATATTCCACAATAATGGAATCACCAACCACAGGACGCGTGGGGAGCAGTTTTTCAGGCGAATTGTTGCGGGCATCAAACGACCCAATCACATGCGAATGATTGGAATTATAGATAAATAGTTGCGCCCCTTCCGGAATGTCGAATTGAGTAAACAACAAATTGATGGAATAGGCTCCTGCCGACGAAATGCCTACGCGCCACACGTGCGTGCCGTCGGCCAAGACCGTTTCAGTGCCGTCTTTGCCCCGTGCAATGTTTGTAAAGAACTTATACGCAAAGGGATACGCCCCACGCATGTTCTGTTCATTGAGCTTGTCTGATTGCATCACCGAATCCAAATCAAAAGTCGGCATCGCGATAAAATCATGATCATTCACCAAATCTTGTGACCCAGCGTTTCTCAACGTGTTATTTTCGAGAAAACGGGGACTTCCACCATACGAAATTTGCGCCTGTAAGCCACTTTCAGCCAACAAACAGAGCATTCCAATGAGCAACAACTTGTTTTTCATGCCACAAAAATAGACAAAAAATTTGTATCATCAAAAAAAAACTGTATATTTGTGCTCAAAATTAATAAAAAATGGCTGTTACACTGAAAGAAGTAAGCACGAAGGCGGAACTTGAAACGTTCGTTGCCTTCAACATTGAACTGTACAAAGGCAATCCTTACCATGTTCCGGGCTTGATTGCCGACGAAATGATGACTTTGGATAAGGACAAAAATCCTGCATTTGAGTTTTGTGAAGCAATTTATTTTTTAGCTTATCAAAACAACAAAATCGTTGGTCGCATTGCCGGAATTATCAACCATCGTGCCAACGAGACTTGGAGTCAAAAGTATGCCCGCTTCAGTTTTGTAGATTTTGTGGATGACATTGCTGTGTCAACGGCTTTGTTTGAAGCGGTCGAAAAATGGGCGATTTCCAAAGGCATGAACGGGGTGCAAGGGCCGCTGGGATTCACCGACCTCGACCACGAGGGGCTATTGGTATGGGGATTTGACCGCGTGGGCACGATGGCGACGGCTTACAGCTTCCCGTATTACATGGAGCATTTGGAAAAACTCGGCTACACTAAAGACCAGGATTGGAAAGAATTTTACATACAAATCCCGAAAGAAATTCCTGACAAACACCGACGTATTTCGGAGCTTGTGTTGAAAAAATACGGCTTGCAAATCAAGAAATTCAAGCGCACCAAGGATATTTGGCAATACGCAAAACGCATCTTTGAGTTGTGGAATGAAGCCTACAAGCCGCTGTATGGCTATTCCGAGCTGTCGCCCAAGCAAATTGATTACTATATAAAAATGTATATCCCGATGCTGCGATTGGATTTGATTTCCCTGATTGTTCGCGAAGCCGACGATGCCGTAGTGGGATTGGCAATCACGCTGCCCAATTTGTCGAAAGCGTTGCAAAAAGCCAAAGGACGGTTGCTCCCATTTGGGTGGTTTCACCTGCTGCGCGGGATGTATGGCAAAAACAAAGTTGTGGATTTGTACATCATGGGCGTATCGCCGGAATATCAAAACAAGGGCGTGAACGCGCTCCTGTTTTATGACCTGATTCCGATTTTCAATCAAAAAGGCTATGTCTATGCCGAAAGCAATCCCGAGTTGGAACTCAACAATAAAGTGCAGGCACAATGGGAATATTTTGATTTTGAGCATGTTAAGACACGTCGCGCTTTTTTGAAAACACTTGTCTGCTGATATGAAAGAGTTGTTTCAAAAGTCACATGAGGTTATTGTCATCTGAACCTTGATGAAAAATGATCATACGATGGGCTACGATTCTCTAAAAAATCATAGTCCATCACAAAATCATACGATTCACAGTTCAGACAACTATATGCTGCGCACGCACCTCACAGTGAAGTGAGTTGAGTTGAAGCCTACACTCGTGATTAGTATCCCCCCCGACGCATTAACCTCGACGTAGTCTTGCTGGGTTCCGAGCCTTGTATCCGACGACCACCAAAACCCGCGGCCGCCCCAGCAACACCATCCCTTGGCGTCACCACCTCCAAGAATCGCGCCATCATTCCACATTGATTGTAGTTCAGGTATTGTGCCAATCGTTCCAACCCCCCCAGCCAACGCTCCGAAAGCGGTGCTCAATGCACCCCAATGACTGTTATCTGGCACCGACCACTCCGGCCCAAGTTCTTGGCACGCTGCCGCGGCTTCGCCCTCTGCGTAATAATAACCACGCTCGCCCGCATTGTGTCCCGGGTATGTATCTATTGAATTTGCCGTTGTCTCGGCAAGATTTGTCGTTGTCCAGCAAAGATCATATAAACCCGTGTTAGCATAATTCGCAGTCGTATAACCTAATATTGGGTCTCCGCATTTCCAAGGTATCGGCGGCGCATCCACCACTGCACTCTCGTTAAAGCCTTCCACCGACGGAATAGAGAACACGATCTCTTCGCCGTCCAAGCCCAGCGTCAGCAAAAAAGTATATTGTCGGCCAGCTTCAAACACGATGCCTTGCGCTTTGTTCGCCGGGTCGTGCAGACGAAATACAACTTGGCGCCTGTTTACCGTGTCGTTGGTGAGGTAATCCACTTCGGCAACGGTCGCGTACAAGTAGGACGCATCCGGCAGCGAGCCGTCTATTTCGGCAACCGTGCCATATTCCGGCGTGCTGCCGGTGAAGGCTCCCAACACAGTTTCTTGAGGCAACACCATCAAACCGTTACTCGCATTGGTAATCGCGGTGTAATCGTCACCGGTGGTTCCGGTGCCGAAAGGCACAAGCACATTTGTGCTTCCAAGATCCACTTTGTATGTTACCGAATCGTGTTGCGCTTTCCAAGCAACGTCGTATGCTCCCGGAGCATGCAGAAATGGATCTGCACCATTCGGTACCGAATCCAACAGGTTGAGTGTTCCTTTCGATTTCAACTTACTCAACGCCAATTCTTTAATCACATACGTCTTGTTTTTGTTCTGATTTTGTGCCTTGAAAACAATTCGTGACAGGGCGTGTTTGAAATTCAATTGCACCGTAGGACTGCTTGCAAAAGTCAAATCCACACTTTTTGTAACCATGAAATCCTCTTGTTGGTCAATCGGACGACTGTCGCCGACCCATCCGGGCACGGTGTATTTAATCTCGGGACCGGTGGCAGGAGGCGTCGGGACTGTGGACACATCCTTTTTCAAACCTGTCGTGACATTCACACTTGACGCTGGCGAGTAAGCGAAGAAATCGACCGAATCTCTTACCGGCCAGCTGGCTTTGGGGAAATAGTCCCAATTGTTGGTACCTGCACCATCCGCTTCGCCACGCGTTACAGTCACGCCGTTCAGCACATAACCGTTGTAAGGATTTGCTGCACTGACTGCACCGTTAGTATGGCTCCACGCCGAGGTGGTGAACGAAGTCATCGCTCCTGCGGTGGTTACACTCGCGCGGAGCTGCTTGTCCGCGAACGTCTTGAAGGAAATCTCCGGTGAACTACTCTGCACCGGATTGGATTGATACAAATCGGTTGCACAACTGCTGCTCAAAGCCACCAGGCCAAGCAGGCCAAAACATCTTAAATTTTTTGTCATAAGATACTTTAATTTAATTAATACTTTATTCTATCACTTTTTTATTTCATTATTCATTGTTCATTGTTCATTATTAATTGTTCATTGTTCGCATGGGGCATCGTCCCGCAGGGACGGGATGTGCATAACCGTAGGTGAAGCGAAGCGAAACCTACGGTATTGGTGGGCGATACGCCTCCTAGCCCCGCAGGGGCGACATTATCATAATCCCGCCCTTGCAGGGCTTGGACGAGTGTTGGCGCCTTTTTCCGTAGGTTGCGCTTCGCTCCACCTACGGTTATGCACATCCCGTCCCTGCGGGACGATGAAAATGGGGTTGCATGCCTACCTGCAGCGAGGTGGGGAGGCGATGATTTGCTACCGAGCGATGCATGCCTCCGGCATGCGGGGCTAATTATCCCCTCGCGTGTTCCTTTTATTGTCTTATGATTGTTCATTATTAATTGTTCATTGTTCATTATTTTGCCCGGGCAATCCGTTAGGATTGCATCGCTCGGTAGAAACGGCCAAGCCTCAAGCGCCCCGCATGCCGTAGGTATGCGGCCATTGGCGAATGGGGTTGCGTGCCTACGGCATGCAGCAGGGTTGGGAGGCGATGATTTGCTACCGAGCGATGCATGCCTCCGGCATGCGGGGAGGTGACATTCGTGCGGGAAAGGCGTGTTGGCCAACGCGACGCCTTCCTCCTGTACGCTACGCCGGAAGGCGTTAAATTTCGATAACCCTGTACAAGCGAAGCGCAGTGCGGGGTGTGCGAAACACCTCCTAGTACGCACAAAGCCGCAACAAGACACGATTGTCCCATTGCGGCTCATTTGTATGTGTGTGATAAAATTGTTTAGCGCGGGATTCGCGCAAAGGCTAAGTCGGCACGCGTAACGTGCTGAAAATGAGGGATTTACCCCCCCCCCCCATTTAAGTTGCTGATAATGAGGAAGTTATGCGCGATATTTTTTGTCTGCTTCATTTGACCAATACATCATTCAAATGCAAAGGTACAAATTATTTTTATATTATCACAAATTATTTAGCAGTTTTTTTCATTATACTTTCTTTTGGTCGCATACCTATGGCATACAGTGCTTATTTTTTGCATTAAGTTTTGCTATTCTTTCATTTTTATTTCCAATTCAATTTCTAAATAAGTGTCAAGTTTTTGTTTTTTTTCTATACACACTTTAATTTCTCTTTCTTTTGGTTCACAATATTTATTAATGTATTGATGTCTCCGACAATTATAACGATATGTTATTATTAAATATATCACAAAGGGAGAAAAAGGGAGAAACGCAGATATACATTCTATAAAATTTGTAGAAAAATTGTTTATTTTAAAATAGATAATTTCATTGGAAACAAACAATTTATTTACGAAATAAAAAAGAATTGATGACGCCAATATAATACAATGGTTTATAAAGGATTGTTTTACCTTCAATAGTTTTCCAATATTTTGTTTTTTATTTTCAAAACAATTTCTTTTTATTTCATCAGATGTCCTTTATTTACTAATTGATACCAATCTATCGTTTCTCCTTTTTCAAACGCTTTGGAAAATAAACCATCCAATTTAGAAACATATTCACTATCGTTAAAGTTACAACGAGCAGATCGTTGTTTTGTGTCTGTTTCTAGCCTATACATGCGTTTATCTCCGATACAAAAATGAACGGGGTTCTTTGTTGACTCTTCTTTCTCATTTGCTTTAGAAAAATAAAACTCTGTATTTGTTGATTTGATATTTATTTTCTCTTTATATAAAAATAATTTTTCAAATAACATAGATTTTTGTGTGCCATCAAATCTATCCAACATGATGTCAAGTTTGCTATTCCGAAGCTGCAAAAATTTAACTAACCCTGCGATATATTCAGGGCTTTCAGTCACATCATTATGAAGATTTCCCGCAAGAATTTTGATGTGATTTTTACTATTTGAAAAAATATTTTGAAAAATAATAGTTGCGTGCTCGTTCCCGGAATTTAGCATAACGCTATTAACTTCATGTTCTGCCAAGAACTCGACCGCATCACGGTACTCTTTCATTTTTTCCGTTTTTTCACTTTCCATAATAATAAATAATTTAGTGTGAGTATAACTTATACTCACAGACTTTATTGGTTTGCTCAAAAAATTCTGCACAAATACAAACATATAGTGATGTGCACTGATTCAATCCCATAAAAAGACTTATTTGGGGTCAAAACTTCCTGTGCTTAGACTATCATCTGTCTAATTCGTATTCGCCGGCCACGATTTTACAATTTTCGTGCGCCGTCTTTGATGATTACGTCATACACTTTGGGTTTGATGCCAAATTTCTTTTCGTAGGCTGCCGAAGCTGTTTGGATGAAATCAGCTACTTTTTCATCTTTGACTAAGTTGATGGTGCAACCGCCGAAACCGCCACCCATCACGCGTGAACCGGTTACGCCTGCCGCTTTCGCTTGGTCGTTCAAAAAGTCTAATTCGGGGCAACTGACTTCGTATTTTTTGCTCAATCCCTCGTGGGTCGCATACATTTTTTTGCCGACCGTTTCGTAATCGCCTTTTTCAAGGGCAGCACACGTGTCAAGCAGGCGTTGAATTTCTTCGATGACAAATTCTGCACGCATGTAATCTTCTGCGGTTACTTGGTCTTTGACTTCTTTCAGCATGTCTAAACTTGCATCACGCAGCAACTTGACTTCCGGATGCTTTGTTGCAATCGCTGCCACCACACGCTCGCACGATTCACGACGTTTGTTGTAGGCAGAAGATGCCAATTCATGCGTCACACAAGTGTTCAGGAGCACTAATTGATAGCCTTTCGGGTCGAATGGCACGTATTGATGTTCCAGCGAACGACAATCCAAACGAATCAGCGAACCTTCTTTTCCCATGCAGGAAGCGAATTGATCCATGATGCCGCATTTGACACCCACATAATTGTGCTCGGTGGCTTGACCAATGGTTGCCAATTCTTGACGGGTGAATCCCAATTTGTATTGATCGTTTAACGCATAGCCTACTGCGCTCTCCAAGGCTGCCGATGAGGACATTCCTGCGCCCAAAGGCACATCGCCGGAAATGACGATGTCAAATCCCGAAATGGTTTTGCCACGCTTAATCATTTCACGAGCTACTCCAAAAATATATTTGGCAAAGCCTTCCTTCGGTTTGTCTTTTTCTTCTAAACCAAATTCAGACGATTCATTCAAATCCGCTGCATAAGCACGCACTTTATCCGTGCCATTGGATTTGATGACAGCATACATAGCTTTGTCAATCGCACCCGGAAGCACAAAACCGCCATTGTAGTCGGTGTGCTCGCCAATCAAATTTATGCGACCCGGTGACGTGTAAGCCACGCCACCATCGCCAAATTTTTCTTTAAATACTTTTTGTGTGCTTTCTTTCATGTCAATTATTGTACTGTTCCTTTAATTTGTACTTTCAATGTACTTGGTTCGCCGCTGGTGAGGATTGTTACTTCTTTGACGAACGGACCCGGACGGTCTTTTGTGTCGTAAGTCACGGTGATTTCACCTTTTTTGCCCGGTGCAATAGGTTCTTTCGTTGCTACCGCAGCAGTACATCCGCAAGTGGTGTTCACTTTGAGAATCATAATAGGTGCATCTGTGTTGTTTGTTACATAAAACACTGTTTTCACACCCTTGTCAGATTCCGGAACGGTGCCAAAGTCGTGCAATAAACGGTCTACAGATACCGTTTTGTCTTGCTGTGCTGCTTGTGGCGCAGCATAAGAGAACGTGGTGGCTGCTGTTAATCCCATAACAGCGATGGCCAAGAATAAAACTAATTTCTTCATTATTTTTGTTTTTAAATTTTACATAATATCCGATAATTCGTAAAAATTATCCTAACGACATGCAAACGTACAACTTTATTTTTAATTATCCAAATAAAATTGCAATTATTTGTGTCTTTTCTTCAACTCGATGGCCAAATCTTCGAGACGATAGCCCTTGGATGTGAGCAGGACGATGAGGTGATAAATCAAGTCGGACGCTTCGTAAAGAAGTCGTTCATCATTGCACGCCATAGCTTCAATAACCGTTTCTACGGCTTCTTCGCCCACTTTTTGCGCCATTCGTCCAACTCCACTGTTGAACAGCGACGTGGTGTATGAGCCTTCCGGCATCTCTTTGTGACGGCAGTCGATAAAATCCTGCAAATAGCGTAAAAAGAGAATGTCCTCGCTGTTTTTCTCGTTGAAACAAGTGTCTGCGCCCGTGTGGCACACCGGACCCACCGGATTCACCTTAATCAGCAAGGTATCTTGATCGCAATCTTCAACGATGGACACGACGTTCAGAAAGTTGCCGCTCTCTTCGCCTTTTGTCCACAAACGATTTTTTGTGCGACTAAAAAATGTCACCTTGCCCGTTTCCTCCGTTTTTGCCAACGCCTCGGGATTCATAAATCCCAGCATCAACACTTTCGAGGTGGTGGCGTCCTGTATAATGGCGGGAAGCAGTCCGCCCATTTTGTCAAAATCCAACTTCATGCTATTCCGCAGTTTTGCCGGTGATATCTTCCGCCAATGCCGGATCAATGATGATGCGACCACAATGTTCGCACACGATGGTTTTTTTGCGGAGTTTGATGTCAAGTTGGCGTTGAGGCGGAATCTTGTTGAAACAGCCTCCACATGCGTCACGCTGGATGTAAACCACTCCTAAACCGTTGCGTGCACTTTTACGGATACGTTTGAACGCTGCCAGCAGGCGCGGCTCGATGGTGGTTTCGAGGTCTTTTGCCTGTTTGCGCAACTGCTCTTCCTGAATTTTCGTTTCGGAAACGATTTCGTTGAGTTCTGCTTTTTTTGCTTTTAGATCAATTTGACGTTCATCATATCCATCTTTGCAACGGGCAATTTCTTCTGTCAAATTGTGCAACTTCTCTGAATATTCTCTGATTTTCTTTTCAGCCAGTTCCACTTCAAGTCCTTGAAATTCAATCTCTTTCGTCAGATTATCAAACTCGCGGTTGTTTCTCACTTCGTCAATTTGTGCTTGGAATCGTTCAACCATTTTATTGGAGTCGGTAATTTTCATTTTTTGTTGACCAATCGCCGTTTCCAATTCTTTGACATTCGTTTGGAAATTTTCGATACGTGTGTGCAACATCGCCACCTCGTCTTCCAAATCCTGCACTTCAAACGGCAGTTCGCCCCGAAGCGTCTTTATCTTATCCACTTCCGACAAAATCAATTGCAGGTGGTACAGATTTTTCATCCTTTGATCAATAGATAAATCGGGTGTGTCCACTGCCTGTTTTGCGGTAGATTTTTTAGCATTCGATTTAGCCGGTGTTTTCGCAGCCGGTTTAGCCGTAGGACGTTGTTTGACGCCGGTGTCTTTAAGGCTTTCTGCCTTTGTTGTTGTTTCTTTTTTTGCCATATTGCGTATATATTACATATAATTTACAGGATTCGTGTCCACATTTGAAAAATGGACGACAAAGTTAGGTATTTTTTTTGAAATAATATCAAAAAACAGTTCTTTTGTGCAAATTTCTGATTCATAATGACCCACAACAGCCAAGAGCAGGCGATTTTGCACATCATAATAATCGTTGTATCGGGCTTCCCCCGTGAGAAAAACATCTGCACCGGATGCGATGGCATCGGGTATCAAAAATGCGCCACTACCGCCACAAACGGCTACTTTGCGAATTTTTTTGCCCGTCAAAGGGGAATATTTCAGACATTCTAAATGAAAAATTGTTTTGAGACGTTCCAAAAAAGACTCCTCATCTTCATCAGCCAAAAGCGTCCCTACCACTCCCGATCCATTATTTGGTAACTGCTGCCCGACAACCGGTAACTGTTTCGGCCGCAAAATTTGCACTTGTTGCAGGCCGATTTTTTCTGCTAAATGAAAATTGACCCCTCCCCACGCATTATCCAAATTGGTGTGTGCGGCATAAATGACGAGGTCGTTTTTACACGCTTTTATCACGCAACGTTCGATGTATGTTTGGTCGGAAACGGTGCGTAAAGGCTTGAATAACAGAGGATGATGTGAAATAATCAGGTTGCAATCGCGTCCAATAGCCTCATCAAGCACGTCTTCTGTCACGTCAAGACAGAGAAGCACCCCTTTGGCCATTTGCTCCACATCACCCACTTGCAATCCTGAATTGTCCCATTCCTCTTGCAAGGAGAGTGGTGCAAACGCCTCTAATTCGTCTATGATTTGTTCAATTTTCATAAGACATGAATTTCTTGTGCAGAAATTCTTTGCAAAGATACAACATAATTATGAATTATGCATCATGAATTGCGAATTATTTCAGTTTTTTGAAAAAATCGTTGCCTTTATCGTCCACGAGAATGAAAGCCGGGAAATCTTCCACTTCAATTTTCCAAATGGCTTCCATGCCGAGTTCGGGATATGCCAGACATTCGATGCTCTTGATGTTGTTTTGCGCCAAGATGGCTGCCGGTCCGCCAATCGAGCCGAGATAGAATCCGCCATGTTTTTGGCAGGCATCCGTCACTTGTTGGCTGCGATTGCCTTTGGCGAGCATCACCATGCTGCCGCCGTGCGATTGAAACAGGTTGACGTAGGAGTCCATTCTTCCGGCTGTGGTTGGCCCCATCGAACCGCAGGCATAGCCGGTTGGCGTTTTTGCAGGACCTGCATAATAAATAGGATGATCTTTGATGTATTGCGGAAGCTCGTCGCCTTTGTCCAACAGCTCTTTCAACTTGGCGTGAGCGATGTCGCGTCCCACTACAATCGTGCCGTTCAGCGACAAGCGCGTAGACACCGGATATTTAGTCAAATCAGCCAAAATTTCCTTCATCGGGCGGTCGAGATTGATTTTCACAACGTCGCCTTCGCCTGCGTTACGCAGAGCTTCGGGGATGTATTTAGCCGGATGGTCTTCGAGTTTTTCGACCCAAATGCCGTCCTTGTTGATTTTTGCTTTGATGTTGCGATCTGCCGAACAAGACACCGCCATACCCACAGGACAGGAGGCTCCGTGACGCGGCAAACGGACAATACGAATGTCGTGTGCGAGGTATTTGCCGCCAAATTGGGCGCCTAAACCGATTTCTTGTGCTGCTTTCAGCATTTTTGCTTCCAATTCGAGGTCGCGAAACGCTTGTCCTCCGTCGTTGCCGGATGTCGGCAGCTTGTCGTAATATTTTGTTGAGGCGAGTTTGACTGTTTTCAAACAAGCATCCGCCGACGTGCCGCCAATCACAAACGCGATGTGGTAGGGCGGGCAAGCGGCTGTTCCCAGCGATTTCATCTTTTCAATCAGAAACTTTTCCAATATCTGCGGGTTGAGCAGCGCTTTTGTTTCCTGAAAAAGATAGGTTTTATTGGCTGAACCGCCTCCTTTGGCGATGCAAAGAAATTTGTATTCTTCGCCATCAATGGCTTGAATATCAATCTGTGCCGGCAGGTTCGTGCCCGAATTTTTTTCGGTGTACATATCTAACGCCACCGTTTGCGAATAGCGAAAATTTTCTTCGGTGTAAGTCTTGTAAACGCCTTTGGAAAGCGCCTCTTCATCGCCACCGCCCGTCCAAACGTGTTGGCCTTTTTTCGCAACAATCGTTGCCGTACCCGTATCTTGACAGAAAGGCAAAATACCTTTTGCCGACACTTCGGCATTGCGTAGCATGGTTAGAGCCACGAATTTGTCGTTTTCGCTTGCTTCGGGGTCGGCGAGAATGGCCGCAACTTGCTTTTGGTGCGCAGGCCGCAAGAAATAGGCGCACTGATGAAAACACGTAGCCGCCAGGTGCGTCAGCGCGTCGGATGACACTTTCAGGATGTCTTTTCCTTCAAACATTGCCGTCGAAATGCCTTCTTTTGTCAATAAATAGTATTCCGTTTCGTCTTTTCCCAACGGAAACGGTTCTTGATACTTGAATGGAGGTGTTGCCATGATTAATGTTTTTTCGTTTTAAGCGACAAAATTAAGTGTTTTTTTTTGTTTTTGCAAGTGTTTTTGAAAAATATCGGCAATCGCGCCAATAATCTCTATCCGCACGAGTGGCGCGTGCGAATGAATTTGGTGTGATGCGGCTCTACCCTCAATGGTTATGATAGAGGCATCAATACCCTGTTGAACAAGATATTTTTTAACAGCTTCCGCCCGACGAAGCGATAAATCTTGATTGTATTCTTTCGTACCGGTATTATCGGTGTGCCCCTTAATCAAAATATGACCGGATAATGATTTTAATTCATTAACATATTCATTCAAAGCAACTTGTGAATTTGATTTGAATGTAGATTCATTTGTTTCAAATAAAATGTTGTTCAATACAATCACTTTCTTCGGTGCCTCAACAATAACGGGAATTTTTTCCACTGGAGCTTCCACGATAACCGGAACTTCTATCACCGATTCTTCTATGATAACGGGTGCTTCTTTTATCGGTGTTTCTATGATCACAGGCACTTCTTGCGTTATTTTTTTTGATTTCTTTCCAAAATTATAAACCACGCCCAAACTGTGTTGAAGTTGCCAGTCATTACCTTTTCCCGAGGCATACATATCGTTTTTGTCTGAAGTAGTCCATCCAACTTCTGCCGAATAGCGCGCACTCCATCGCGCAGTCAATCGGTATTCCATTCCCAATCCGGCACTGACAATACCGGCAAAAGAGGTGTATTAGAAGACTTTTGTTTAATCATTTGAGCCTGAGTGTCCTGATCGGGTACTTGATATACTAAACTCGGTTAATATATGATAAATATTGATATTTTACTGCGCAAAGGTAATGAAAATTATTTGATGGTTGGCGTTTTTTTTTGATTATTTTTAGATTTACGCCACTCCACCCGTAGCGGAGACACCCCATGCTGACACGTCTTCCTCCTGTACGCTACGCCGGAAGGCGTTAGATTTCGATAATCCTGCACCAGCGAAGCGCAGTGCGGGGTGTGCGAAGCACCCCATATGACGCAAAAAAACGCAATAAGACTCGAAAGTCCCATTACGGCTTGCCGGTATGTTTGTGAAAATGTTGTTTAATGCCGGAAGCGCGCGGACATGCAAACGCTCTTGCGCAAGTCTGAAATTGCAAGGGAATTTACCCCACCACCTCCGTAAGTTGCTGATAATGAGAGAGTTATAGGCGATATTTTTTTATTACTTATCATCTGTCCGATACTTAGTAGCATGCGAAGGTACAGACTTTTTTTGAAAAAACAAATTTTTGGGCTAAGTTTTTGGGGCGGATGAGGTTTAGATTCCATACCGATGGAATCTAAATCTCATTTTCACCTCATTCATTTTTAATCTTTACGCCTCTCCGGGACTTTTGCCTTTATTTTAACTTCAAAACGACATTGACACGACGGTTTTGAGCACGTCCATTTGCCGTGGTGTTTGAAGCCACCGGCTCACGCTCGCCACGACCGACGATTGAAATGCGTCTTGGGTTTAAGCCTTTCTTCAATAGATAGTCTTTTACATAACCCGCACGCTTTTCCGACAATGCTTGATTGAATTGCGAGTTGCCCGTATTATCCGAGTGCCCTTCAATAATTAAGTTGTAATCAGAACTTGCAGAAACTTTGGATACTACACGGTTCAGCAAACTGTAATGTTTGGGATCAACCTTGTATTCATTGGATGCATATTCGAGAACTTGAATATGCTCTTCGCTTTGAACAGGTTTCTCTTCGATTACTTCTTTTACAATTTGTGGCTGAATGATTTCAACAACTTCTTCCATCGCTTCTTCAACGGCTGCAGGCTCCGGTTCTACGACAGGTTCGGGCACGTAAACCGGCACTTCAACAGGCTCGGGCGCGTAAACCGGTTCAAAATAGGTTGGCATGTCCACCTCTTCTTTCTTTTCCTTTTTGCTTTTTGGGCCAAACACCCAACCCCAGCCCACTTGCAGGGTGGTTTGTTTCAAGTGCGTTGGGATAGGCATGTTATCCGTTGTTTTTGAAAAACGAAGCGGAATCTGGTCTATTGCCAAAAAAGCGTTAAACATACCCATTTTTATTTGAGCGCCGAAACCAATCGAACTCCATTCGCCATTCAGCAAGGAATAGCTGAGCGTGGGTTGAAACCATTTTGCGGGACGAAAATTGGCTGACACCGTCAAGTCCGTATAAGCAGCTTTGTTGACAAACAAAGTGGATGACAACAAGCCGAAGCCGATTTTGTCGTCGAGAATGTTGTATTCTGCGCCCACATTCAAACGCGTAGACAAAGCTGTGGAGTAAGCTTTCGTCGCATCGCTGAAGACAAATCCATTTTTAAGCGAGTCCAATTGATCATCCAATTGGTCTCCAATGCTGCGATACGAACCATCCGGATTCTGTTGATTGATGTCAAAATCGGCTCCTGTGAACGAGTAGCCACCATTTACGGCGGCATTCGTCAAGTTTTTTGACCAGCGAATAAAACCTAAATCCGTCACCCCTGCCGATAATTGCAAATTGGGCAACACCTGGTACGTCAGACCCAAATCAACGCCCAGCCCCCAATTGGAAGCCAATGCTGCCTGGTAGTAATTCGCGGCCGTTAAGCCATCTTGAAATTCAATATTGTCCCAGTCCGGAACCTGTCCTCGAAGACCGTCTTCAGCATCTTTGAACGGAATAGTGGTGTACGGCAAAGACGTGTGCACGGTACCCGAACCGTTGAGTGTCCACTCATTTTGGTTGGCAGTCAAACTCAAATCATCGAAACTCGTGTGTATGTTTGCCTGTCCAATCAAGTATTTTAATTTGGCACCCACTGCCCATTTCTCATCCAGTTTGCGCGACCAGCCCACGCCCACTTCGGTATAAAGAGAGGCTTGCACGCCGAATTTCGACAAGTCAAATGTATTTGTTTTTTCTTGACCGTATAAACCAAAAGACAACAAATCTTTCGGAAGATAAGCGCCGAAGGTGGCCTTTTGTGTTATATTAAACGAAAAATAATTTTTATTTTTACGGAATCCAACACCCACAATATTGAATGAAAAATCGCTATGAAAACGTGTTGTATTGCTCAGCGCATTAAAAAAATCATCGCGGCGTTCGCCTGCATTCGCATCTAAAAACGTCATCGTTTTGCCGTCCTTATTGAAGATAATATCGTTGAAATTCAACGAGTTGTTGCCGATGCTCAAAGTAAAATCCGGAAACACAGGCCAGTTCAAATAGCCGTCACTTTCCGGCTGAAAAGCGGGGTTATACGCATTACGTTCGGGAATGCCTCGCATGAAGTAAACGGTGTTGCTTTGCTGCGCCCATCCGGTTGCCACAGTGCCTAACACACACAATGCGGCCATCATTTGTTTTATATTGTTGATTTTCATATACGATTCTTTTAGAGATTATTGACCTTAATATTACCTTTTATTTTAGCTCCGATTTTAAGTTGCACTTTATCGTCCCCACTCACACTTTTCAGGGTGGTAAACTTGCCGGAAGAGTATTCTATCGCCAAGTAGCGGATGTTCAAGTAGTCTTTTGCATCCAACGGGGCAGGTTCTGCTATGCCCTTGCTATCGGCAGGCAAGTTAAACTCCCAAGGCGTGTTGGATAATTTTTGTTCATTTTCGTCCAAGCGATAGATTTTAATGCCAACATCCATCGGCAAGTCATTTTCATAGTCTAAATACAAAGCGACCGTTGCGTTTACGTCTTCGGGTTTCAAATCCGTTGATAAATCGGCATTCAAGGTATCAGTATAAAGCAAAATACTGCCTTCGTTCAACGAGAAAGGCAATTCCACATCCTCGTACATGTCAATTCCTGCATTCGACGAAATATTTTGTATGGCTAATCCGGGATTTTCCATGTCGGCAATATGAGGCGTTTCCAAGTTGTAATCTACAAACAATCGCACCAGATCCGTAGAGAAAAGATTCGTAAATGCAGCCTGATCGGCAGGTCTGTTGGCAAATGTTTCCTTATTTAATGTCAAAGGCGTGGTAGTACTCGGATTGATTTCAAACCACACATTTTCTATTTTTCTTGAAGTGTTGTCTTTATACAGCGCCTCTAGCGTGTTTATTTTCATAATCAAAGGAGTACCAATAGTAGAATTAACCTTAAATTTGAGTTTCGGATCGGCGAAAATGAGCGTACTGCCGTCGGCAAGGTATTTATTAAGATCGGCGTCCACATCAATGGCTTTCTGCTCACCGGGAATCACAAGATTGAACCAGCCATACGCGGTGTATTCTTGGGGCGCAAAAGTGATGTTCATGCTAATTTTACTGTCTGCGGTTACCGTCGTTTGGCCATCACCGGTTATTTCCAACGAGGCGATGATGTCTTTCGCGCAATCCAAATCAAACGGTTCGTCAAAAAACACAGTCGTTACTCCGGTGCCTTTATTAAGAAAAGTCGTCAATGTTTTTGTTGAAGAAGAGTTGTATTGTGGAAATTGCAAAGTCAATTTCAATAAATTATCTGTTTGGATGTCCAAATCAGTCGTATTGATACGGAGCGTGATTTGCTCTCTCCTTAAGTCAATATGAGTAAGTTTACGGGCGGTCGGAACATCAAATGCTCCGGCAAGCGAAAAGAAAAAATCCTTTTGTTCGTTCGTACCTACCGGCACAATCCCTGCGCCAAGGGTGTTGATCATCCAAGATGCCAATTCATTACCCGCAAATAAATCAGGAATTGCCAAACCGGCCATATCCGAACTGAAACTGCTGAAATCGGCATTTATTTCCTCCATGTTCCACGATTCCGGCTCAGGAGTGAAAAACAACGCAACAAGCCCCTCGTCATTGATGGCAATAGTCGCTTCCGAATCGGATTGGTCAAGGCGTTTCAGCAAACTGTCGATGCGAAAAGTAGTTTGTGTCAAAACGGGCGTATCGTAAGTGCCTCCCAACACAATATCTTCCGAAAGATTGTTCAAATCAAGTTCTTCACCCAAGCAAGCAGTCAAGCAAAGACTTCCTGCCAAAAAAAAGAAAAAATACAATTGCTTAAAAATAGTTGTTCTCATAAATGATAAGATGTATTAAAGTTCATTAAAAATCGGGCGCAAAGGTATGAAATAATTTTGAATTACCAATTATAAATTAAGATTTTTTTTGATCACAAAGAAAATCCCCCCAACCCCCGAATTTTCCGCCCCCCATTTTTACCCAAAAACGAGGATTCCTGTTAAGAATCCTCGTTTTTTTATTTTGTCGAAACGAAGTAATTTTCATTTCGGGAACAAAGGTACTGCTTATAGACTTACCAAACAAATATTTAACAAAGTTTGGCAAAAAAATCTCTTAATTTATGTGAAAAAAATCGGGTTTTTTCACCCGAAAAATGGGTGATTTTTGGGTGCAAAAGTGGGTGTCGAAGCGGGTTTTTGCCCGCTAACTCCTTGATACTCAATATAAACCCGACTCTTAACAGGAATCATCGTTTTTGGGGCGAAACCGACAAATAGAGTTTAGATATTAGAGTATAGAGATTAGAGTTGAAAATTTGCAGGAATACAAAATAATTTACCCGTCAGGGCATCCATATCAATAGAAAAAATGAGAATGAGAATGAGAATGAGAATGAAAAAGATAGAAAAAACGCAGAGGAGAAGGATACTTTTCATCTCTGCTGCGGTGCTGTTGAGCGCCGGTCTGTGGACATTGGGCACAGCACAAGTGAAAATTGGTGGCGACCCGACGACACCGGTCACACCGGCTTCTTTCCCGAATGTCACAACCGTTACTTTCCCGCAAGCCAATCCAACGGTAAAGGCCAAAAGCGCGACAGCTGTTCTTGCAAACACTACCCAGCTTGCAACGGAAGCATAGGTAGCTCTTGCACAAAACACAGCAAGCACCGTTTTGAACGCTTTCCGTTCCAACGGCGTACCGACATTCCGTGCGTTGGTTGCAGCAGATATACCTGTGCTGAATCAGAACACGACGGGTACCGCAGCAAAAGCAACGATGTTGGCATCCGGAACAGACAGCACGAAATTAGCCGGTATCGCGGCAGGCGCAACGAAAAATGATCTTGCAACGGCCGTACCGCTAATCGCCGGCACAGCATCCATAGGAACCACCGCTTCGGGTTATGCCGCGGGCGACCACGTGCATCCGACGCAGGTGCAAAACAATCTAACCACGGCGAGCACGACGTTGGCTCCGTCAGTGACGGCGGTGCGTGACTCACTCGCAATTAAGCTGAACCAAACCGCTACATTGGCTTTTACGGGTGATATAACTGCGTCGGCTACGCAAATTGGCTCGGGGACGATTGCCACGACGCTGGCGAATACGGCTGTGACTCCGGCCGCCTATGGTCAAACCGCCGCTCAGTCGCCCGACTGGGGAAGTACATTCTCTGTGCCGAGCTTCACGGTTGATGCGACGTCGCTTGACGGCTGCGGATGCACATGATGTGACTATTCCGAGCGCCCTGGCTTCCGCAAGTGCTAATGGTTTGATGTCAGCGGCACAATATAACCTGTTAAATGGTTCACAAACAGCGAAGACGTTCCTTGCTGCGCCCAATGCGTCGGCTGGTACCCCAAGCTATCGTGCGATTGATGCGGGATATGTGCCGACGCTGAATCAGAACACGACCGGATCTGCCGGTAGCCTGACATCGGCGGGGACGATAACGGTGAGCGGGACTGCGACAGCGACGGCGACCACTGCAGGGGCCATGCCTGCAGGTGCCTACGCGGTTTATGAATCGTCCATGCACTCGATCAACGCTGGCTCGCCATCTAATGCCGCTTGCGCGCTAAAATTCGGCGCCGGCGCCACGTCCGCCGCTGGAAAGCTATGCACATATACGTATACCACGATGTATACGACCTTTCACGCCGCACAAGCCGACTCCATAGTGCGTGGAATACGTTTACCAGCCGTTCACGATTTAGAAGGCATTGGAGAAATCAATCATTACGTCGGCTTACACATTGGCACTTCCTCTCAACGCATGTGGTCATCGACTATTGAAAGGAAGCACTGACTTGTCGGGAGTCAGTGCTTTTTCGTGGGAACAGCTAAACATCTAAACCCGCCATAAGCTTGTAATTGAAGAAGCTGAAGGACTTTACTTTCAGACACGCCAAAATTGCCACCAACGGCGCATATCATTGCGTCGTCGCAGCGTGTCATAGACAAGTCCCGCGATTGTATTGTTTTGGAACGATCCGATTAGTTCAAAATCACACCTTGCCATTTAGTGCCGTCCCACACATACAAGCCTTTGGCAAGGGCGGCCGGCTGGCCGGCGTTCGGACCGGGACAGTAAACCAACATCCCCTCCACATTTGCTTGTCCGGAAACTAAAGCAACTGTCGCTGAACTTAACCGAACGTTGGGCAAAAGTAGACCCAGATTAGTGTTGGCTCCGGCATCCTTTTTCGATAAATCCAGGATAGCACCCGCATCAGCTGCTTGGGTAGAACTTCCGATCACGACCTGTGCGCTTGCTTGCGACCAGTGACCGGCTAATCCCATTGCGATAATCGCTAATAACAATACTTTTTTCATCTGCTTCATTTTTTATTATGATTATTATTCTTTGTTTCTATCTTGTTTTTCTTTTATTCAACCTGTTATTTATACCAATTTGCATACATCAAATACTGCTTGGCAATTTTTTGGTTGATTTCTTTGGCCTGTTCGGGGTCGAGTTTTTTGACAAATTTAGCCGGAACGCCCGCGTAGATGCTGCCGGGTTCTACTTTTGTGCCACTTAGGACGACTGAGCCAGCGGCCACCAACGCCCCCTCGCCGATGATGGCATGGTCTAAAACCACGGCGTTCATGCCGACGAGCGCACCATCTTCGATTTTTGCACCATGAACCGTCACGTTGTGCCCAATGCTCACGTCATTGCCAATTTCGGCAACGGATTTTTCATACAGCGTGTGAACCACTGCGCCGTCCTGAATGTTGACGCGATTACCCACGCGAATGGAGTTAACATCGCCCCTAAGGACAACGTTATACCAAATGCTGCAATCGTCGCCAATCACTACATCGCCGATAAGCGTTGCGTTTTCCGCTAGAAAAACATTTTTCCCAATGTGCGGGGTAAATCCCCGCACAGATTTTATTAATGCCATAACGTCATTGCGGGCTCGCCCCGCAATCCCCTAATTAATTATTCAATACTAATACTGCTTGCGCCGGAAGCACTTTTCTGCCGCGCTTTCGGTTCTTGTTTGTAGCGGATACGACTGGCACCACTCGCATCTGCGCCCAAGCGTTCGATTGGGTTACATTCGATATTACTTGCGCCGCTGGCATCCGCATCCACCGTGCCGCTCACTAAATCGAAAGCATAGATATGAGAAGCCCCGGATGCGTCGTAGTCAGCATCTACCACTTCGCCTGAAAGGCTGACAACGCTCGCGCCACTCGCTTCTACATCTAATTTGTGTGTATGTAAGTCATTGATAGTCAAAAGACTTGCTCCGCTGGCATCCACTTCAAACGTTACCGTATCCACGCTACCTGCCAAATCCACTTTCGTGGCGCCACTCACATCAATGCTCTGTAAGCCGGGTGTTTGCAGACGGACAATCAATTCGGCAGTCGGACGTAAATTGTAATGTCTATTATTGCGTAAAGTCAACGTATGCTCGGTCGTTTTTACGTCAATATGCGTTAAAATATTGGACTCGCCTCGAATCACTAATGCAAAACTATCACCTACAACTTGTTCTACCTGCACATTCGCCGCTAAACCGCCTGCGATTTCCAATTTTTGGATAGCCGCCAAAGCCTGTTTTCTCTCTGCGATAATGCCATTGCCTTTGACCACCTCGTGTCTAAAATTTCCTTTCCAGCCAATAAAACCGTCTTTGTTACCTTTAATTCCCGAGCAAAACAACAACGCTAACGCAATAATCCAAACGCCAAATGTAGACCATTTAATGCCGGAATGCAAGGGTTTAGATTTTCTCAAATAAGCTACAAGCGAATAAACAAGTGCTACAAACGGAATAACTAATAAAATAACTAGTGCGACGCTTGCTAAAATCGGATAGTTGAAACTCAAAATAGGGGAGTAGTCCAAACCCAAAGGCAGGGCTATCAGACTGCCACCGACTCCAAAGAGAACAGAAATCAGCACAATGAAAGCCACAGCCAAAGCAAAAAACAACGGAATGCCAACAATTAATCCCAAAATCACAAGACAAACTTTAAGAAACCCCGCCAAAGCCGCGACACAACCATTCAAAAAGCCACCTTTATTTTCTTTGTAAATTTGTTTAATTTCTTCTGTGGCGTTAGAAACCATTTTGCCAATATTCTCTACCGTCACAGCTTTGCCACGCATTTTCAGTTTTTCCTCTGCCGTTTTAGCCTCCGGAAAGAAGATCCAAAGCAATAGATAAATCAGCAAAGTTCCGCCTGCGCTACCAAAAAGCAAGACAATCGCAATGATTCGGATGGGGAGCACGTCGGTATTGAAATACGCCGCCAATCCCGAACAAAGTCCTGCAATCAGTTTGTCGTCGCCATCGCGATAAAATTTCTTTGGCGCAGGTTCAGACAAGGGCGCAGCAGCAGGCTCATTAGCGTGTTCGCCGTTTGCGCTTGCGTTTTCGTCCATGCCAAAGTCGGCAGGCTGTCCCATTTGGGCGATCACCGATTCCACTTCTTTGATGTCGACCACAGTGTGACCCAATCGGATATAATTACTAAAAAGCTCTTCGATGCGCGCTTCAATGTCGGACATGATTTCGGTAGCACCCTCCTCGCGTCGAAAAGAGTGCCGCAAATTACGCAAATAGCTTTCTAATAATTCGTATGCGTCTTCATCTATATTGAAAACGGTGCCGTTGAGATTGATTGTCAATGTTTTTTTCATTGTTTTACTTGTTTAAATGATTAATTGTTTCTGCGATTTCACTCCAGGCGGTGCTTAGTTCGCCCAAAAACGCTTTCCCGTCGGGGGTCAGCGCATAATACTTGCGCGGAGGTCCCTGAGTCGATTCCAGCCATTCGTAACGCAACAAATTCAAGTTTTTTAGTCGCGTCAGTAATGGATACAATGTACCTTCCACCACAATCAGACGTGCATCCTGCAATGTGCGAATGATGTCGGGCGCATAAGCCGGCTCTTTGTCCAGAATCAACAGAATACAATATTCCAAGATTCCTTTGCGCATTTGAGATTTGATATTCTCTACATTCATAATCTTTTAATTATTAAGGGATTACGTGTCGACCCGCAAGTCCCGTGTGTTAATTATGCGACAAAGGTAATGCATTTTATAGTACTATGCAATACACAGTACTATATTTAACAAAATTTAACCATGTATGACAATTATTCCTCCGGATCTGCCGGCGGAGCAATCAACTTGTAGCCCTTGCTGTGGATGTTCAGAATTTCGATACGTTCGTCGTCTTTCAGCAATTTTCGCAATTTAGTGATGTAAACATCCATGCTGCGGGCGTTGAAATAGTCAACGACACCCCAAATCTTTTTCAAGGCGGCGTTTCTGTCCAGCAATTCGTTCTGATTTTCGCAGAGCAAAGTCAACAAATCGTTTTCCTTAGTGGTCAACTTGGTTGTTTCACCGGCTTTTGAGGCCAATGTTTGTTTTGTCCAGTCGAAAGTAAATTGACCAAAACGGAAAGGTCCCTCTTTTGCCAATTTTTTGCCTTGAACGCGACGCAAAATAGCTTCGATGCGCAGCAACAATTCTTCCATGCTGAACGGCTTCGTCAGGTAGTCGTCGGCACCCGTTTTGAAACCTTCCACGATGTCATCTTTCATGTTTTTAGCAGTCAAGAAAACAATTGGGATTTCAGGATTCATCACCTTAATTTCCTTTGCCAACGCGAATCCGTCTTTTTTCGGCATCATCACATCAAGGATGCACAGGTCGTATTGCTCTTTCGGAAACCCTCTTTCGCCCGCTTCTCCATCGGGAAACAAGTCTACGGCAAAACCTTTCGCCTGCAAATACTCTCTTAGCAGCATTCCTAAATTTTCATCGTCTTCACACATGAAGAGCCTAATCTTTTCTTCCATATTTTTTATGTATTATATATTATGTATTAATTATTCTATTATATAAGGTAGAGAAATGATAAATTTCGTTCCCACACCCAATTCGCTATCTACTTTTATTGTGCCATCCAATTCGGTGATAATGCGCTTAACATACGTTAATCCCAGTCCAAAACCCTTCACATCGTGTCGATTTCCGGTAGGCACGCGATAAAATTTGTCAAAAATTTTCTTTGCGTCTTCCTTGCGAATCCCCATACCATTGTCTTCAATGGTGATTAAAATTTTGTCGCCAACATTTTTCGTACGCGCCATCAATTCCAACGCAACATCCGGTTTGCGGTATTTGACGGCGTTTTCCATCAAATTGAACAGCACATTCGTGAAGTGCATTTTGTCCACCACAATGGTTGAATCCATCGCGTCCAAATCAATATCAATCGTTCCTCCGACGTTTTCGACACTCAGGGCAACGGTACTCGCGATGCTTGCAATCAAATCGTTGGCATCCAATTTTGCCATCTTAAATTGCGTCGCCTGACTCTCAAACAGAGATATTTGCAGCACTTTATCGACCAAAAAGCCCAAGCGTTTGCTTTCATCGCTAATCACCTTTTTGGCATGCTCCATCAACAGTGGCGATTGATTGACATCCGTGTCATTCAAAGTCTGTGCTGCCAATGAAATACTCGCGACAGGCGTTTTCAGTTCATGAGTCATATTGTTGATAAAATCGCTTTTCATTTCCGACAAACGCTTTTGGCGAAATATAAAGGACATCGTCGAAATAAACACGATAAGCAGCACAAACGTAAAACTAATGGATGGCACGATAAAGCCAATGGAGTCCATCACATATTTGCGCTGCGTCGGAAACGCCACTTGAAGAGTGTACTGCTGATTTTCGGAGTCTTTGGGGAACAAAATTTGCGAATACATGTTCTTCAAATTTTCCGTGCGATAGCCTTGACTTTCGTACACCACGTTTTTGTTGCGATCCAACACGGCAAAGACAAACGGGAGTATCAAGTCGTTGTTAGTCAATTCGGAGCGTAAGTAGGCATCCAAATTGGCAAAATCGACCCGTTCTTCGATTGGCTTTTCGCTCGCTTTCATGGCGTTTTGGATGACTTGTCCCAACAAGTTTTGTTGATAAAAATATCGGTCTTCTAAAGCCGTCTGAATACGTTGTGACGCCATATTGATGTCATTTTTTCCAAAACTGGATGAGATTGCACGTACATGAATTTCAATTTTTTGCGTCGATAATACCCGATTTGCGGCACCAAAAGCCAACCACTGCTGGTTTTTGGCGGTAAATTGAGGGGCAACTTGTGGCTTCCCTTGCAGCATTTTGTTGTCAAAAGCAAAGATTTGCTCCGCCAAATACCGCTCCGTTTCGTCCAGTTCCAAATTGTAAGATACCTGAAACAGACTGCGGCGGACAGCATTTTCGAACTGGCTTTCTTGCGTATTTAAAATGATCAGTATGTAGTTGATTTGCAAATACAACAGACCACTAAACGCAAAAACCATTACGCTTGCCAACAACCAAATTGTCGATTTCTTCATCTTTGAATTTTTCTATTCTTGATTTAGCGACAAAGTTAGAGAAAAATATTTTAACATTTGCACAAAATGAGAAAAATTTCAACTCTAAATGTTAAATTAGACTAAACTTTCGTCAGAAGCATCTCTATTCCGGTATTGCAGGCACTAATAATATTGTCTGCGCGGTTGCCCGAAAAATGAAAGACCTGCGAATGGAGTTGTTTTTTGTAAGCGACTGCAATCCAGACTGTTCCTACCGGCTTGTCGGGACTTCCGCCATCCGGACCGGCAATGCCTGACGTGGCAATCGCGCAATCAGAATTGAAAATACGCTGCGCTCCACGTGCCATTTGTTCGACAACAGACCGGCTGACAGCCCCATATTGGGCAATGTCGTGGGCATTGACTCCCAAAATGCTGATTTTTGCTTTGTTAGAATAGGAAACGACTCCGCCCTTGAAATAGCATGAACATCCCGAAATGGCTGTAAACAACGATGCCAAGCGTCCGCCCGTGCAACTTTCAGCGACACTTAGCGTTAAGCCTTTGCCTTTCAGCAGCTTATCAAGGAGGAGTTCATTTGTCATTATTATTCTTTATGTGCTCCACTTGCTACACTCGGTCGATATGACGTGATCTAAGCCCTTTGCAGGCAAAATAAAAGCCGGCGATAATGAACGGAATGCTCAACCATTGCCCCATATCCAGTGTCATATCGACTTCAAAACTTTCCTGCACGTTTTTCAAATATTCGATAAAAAAACGCGGCAGAAAAATACCTATCAGAAAGACTCCGAAAATCAGTCCTTCATATTTATAATCTTTGCGTTTCCAATACATCCACATACAAATACACGAAGTCAAAATATAGAAAAAAGCCTCATACAACTGCGTAGGATGGGCAGGCAACTCGTTGATGGGCGGCAGATACCACTCCCGCGAACGGGTGAATTTGAATCCCCAAGGCAAAGCAGTCGGATGTCCGTAAATCTCGTGATTCATCAAATTGCCCAAACGAATAAACGCCGCAGAAAAGCCCACAGGCACCACCAAGCGGTCAAATGTCCAAAGGATATTCTTTTTTGTGACCCGTTTAGAATAAATCCAAATGGCAATGACAATACCAAGCGTGCCTCCGTGACTCGCCAATCCACCTTCCCAAATTTTGATAATTTCAAACGGATGCGCCAAATAATATTGTGGTGCATAAAACAGGCAATGTCCCAACCGCGCACCGACAACAGCTGAAACGAGAACATAAAATTCCAGTTTATCGAACCAAGGGGCGGGCAATTTTTCATTTTTCCATTCTTTCCCCACCAGCCACACACCCACAGCGAATGCGAGCGCAAAGGCAATACCATACCAGCGCACTTCCCGTCCAATGACAGGAATAACAAACGCGACAGGGTCAGCAGTCCATGTTATGTATGATAGCATAATAATTATGAATTAAAAAGTTTACAAAGATACACATTTTTTGGAGAAACCAAAAATTATCAATATATTTGGCAGGGTCAACGCATTAAAACCGCATAATATGGCTGAATTTTAATGCGTTGCGCGAGTTCAATTAGTAAGTGCGAAAACATTTTTTCATAGCGCGCTTGGAAATCTCAAAATTTTGATGTAACTTTGTTGCCAAATACAGTCGTCGCGTAGTTTCAGCTACGTAGCGATGTAAGTATAATACACGCAAAATGGACATTAGACACATGGTAAGCAATAAACAAATACCATTCACAACTCCCTCATTATCAGTAACTTACGGGGGGGGGGTAAATTCCCGTGCATTAGCCAACCTGCGCAAGCGCATCTTCGCGTCCGTGCGCTGCCGGCGTTAAATCTCGTTTTCACAAACATACCAGCAAACCGTAATGGGACTTTCGAGTCCTGTTGCGGCTTTTTGCGTGATGTGGGGTGCTTCGCACGCCCCGCACTGCGCTTCGCTTGTACAGGGTTATCGAAATCTAACGCTTTCCGGCGTAGCGTACAAGAGGAAGACGTGTCAGCATGGGGTGTCTCCGCTTCGGGACTACGTCCCTCCGGTCGACAAGACGGCGCCGTTTTTTTAAGAGAGAGGGGAAAGGCAGCGGCGGCTCCGCCGCCGCTGCCTTTCCCCCGACCCCCACGTGGGGGTCGTCTTGTCGACCGAAGCAAAGCGGGCGATAGACCGCTTTGCGGAGCGGAGACACCTCATGCTAACACGCCTTTCCTGCACAACTATCACATCTCCGCATGTAGGCATGCATCGCTCGGTAGAAAATCATCGCCTCCCAACCCTGCTGCATGCAGGCATGCAACCCCATTTTCATCGTCCCGCAGGGACGGGATGTGCATAACCGTAGGTGGAGCGCAGCGCAACCTACGGTCTTGGTGGGCGATACGACCCCTAGTCCCGCAGGGACGGCATTATGATAATCTCGCCCTTGCAGGGCTTAGGCGAGTGTGGGTGCCCTTTTTCCGTAGGTTGCGCTGCCCCCTCGACTTCGCTCGGGGCTTCGGCATCACCCACCTACGGTTATGCACATCCCGTCCCTGCGGGACGATGCCCCATGCGAACAATTAACAATTAATAATGAACAATAAATTAAAAATTAGAGTATAAACAAAAAATTAAAAAAAGCATGAAAACAAAAAACATTTATTTTAGCCTGCTCGGCCTGGTGGCCTTGAGCAGCAGTTGTGCAACCGATTTGTATCAGAACAGTCCGTTGCAGAGTAGTGGGAGAGAGATTTCCTTCAAGACGTTCGCGGACAAACAGCTGCGAGCAAGCGTAACCACCGCAGAAGCGATGACTTCGTTCACCACCTCGGCATGGAGTCATCCTGCCGCAAGTGCTTATGACGGTTATGTGCTGAACGGCGTGACTGTAACACGCGGCGAAGCGGGCGGGGCTAGTACTTGGGACTATTTCCCCAAAGCCAGCTGGCCGACAAGAGATTCGGTCGATTTCTTTGCTTACTCGCCCGCGTCAAGTGTGAATGTCACGGTTGGTTTGAAAAAGGATGTGTCCTCAGTCACGACCCCTCCTGCCACCGGTCCCGAGATTCAATACACCGTGCCCGGATGGGTCGGCGGCAGTCGTCCGATTGACCAGCAAGAGGATTTTATGGTTACAAAAAGTGTCGATTTGACTTTTGCAAGCAGTCCTACGGTGCAATTGAATTTCAAGCACGCCCTGTCGCGGATTGTGTTCAAGGCTCAAAATCAGAACAAAAACAAGACGTATGTGATTAAAGAATTGGCGTTGAGTAAATTAAAATCGAAGGGAACGCTCAACATGCTCGATTCGGTACCGAATGGCGCAAATAGTTTTGCGCATACTGCGGGTGCGTACGATGTTGCTTGGAAAGCACAACACGATTCGGTTACATACAAAGTGGATCTTGGAAGCACGAATGTGCTTGTGCCTTACGGCACCGGCACTGCGAGTAGCGATTATACCGATGTTACCAATGCGAGTAACGGTTTGATGGTGTTGCCACAGGAAACTGTGTTAGGAGCCTTCACCGGCAGCACGCCGGAATATGGCACGGTAGCCGAAATAGACCCTCTTCTGCCGGATGCGTCCTATTTGTACGCGACCATTGCCGAAGTGGATTACCTCACCAACGACACGGTGAACAGGCGTCAGGTAGTTTTCCGCCTGCACGACCCTGCAAATAAAGCACAAGGCATCGTGTTTGAAGCCGGCAGGCAATATACGTTCTTGTTGACGTTGGGCTTGGACGGCGAAGAAATTGTGTTCTCTATTCCGTCGGTGGAAGGCTTTAACGTGAGTGCTGTGGTGGATGCGCCGACGCTACCTCTCAAGTGCGGCAACCTGATTAAAACTTATACGACTGCAAATTATAATAATCCAGGTATAGATGATCTTTGCTGGACGACGCAAAATATTGCCGAAGGCGTCGCTACGTTTACAAGCTACGACTATGGTGGTGCAAATCCGCAGTCCGGTCGTGGTTGGTATTACTCATGGGCGCAAGGTGATGCGGCGTGCAAAGAACTTGGAGCCGAGTGGTCAATACCTGACCACTCCCAATGGGATGCGTTGCTCACTCAAATTAATGCCCTCGCCCCGGGCATTGGGACAATTGGAAATGCCCTCGCCCTAAAAAATGCGTGGACTAATGCCGAAGTATACGCCGGTTACAATCAGGGTAGTTATTGGTCCAACTGGGACGTCTGGGCTTACTGGAGCGTGGCAAACGATGACCGTGAAGTGGCTATGATGGAAGCCGGGACTAATACATGCCTTATATTCGGTAATCCGGGGATCGCATCGACCGCCCGGAGCATCCGGTGTGTGCGTCGTTTGTAGGGTTGTGAGCTGTGGGTTGCCGCGTAGCGGTCGATTTTTGACCCCTCATCAAGGCAGTGCCTTGCTGAGAGGAACATCATGTCCATAACCGATCGGGATTTGCCGACGAAATCCTATCGAAACAGGAAAAAGCTCGCAGCCAGATAATTGAAGCAAAGCACTGATTCGTTTGGGAGTCTGTGTTTTGCTTTTTTATTGTTAATCATTAGGCACACTACCAAACCACAAAAAGCGCCATAGGGCGTAATGAGCAAACAATTTCTGACTTTGTCCTGCGGGACAGGGGGCGAAAGTCAAGTGGTATGATTGCGGATAATCATGTTAAATTTTAATGCGTTGACCCTGGGTGCACGACACGTTACAAGAGGAAATGTTCACCGCATTTTTAACCAAATCCCCTAAATATAGTGAACATCTCCAACAAATTTCCCTAAATATAGGGATTGTGCACCTTGAAATAAAGCACTACCTTTGTCGCATTAAAACATAAAAACAATGCATAATTATCTCAATTTGGCGGGATTGAAAACCGGCGACGAAGCTATTATCGTTAAGGTGTTAGGGCATGGTGCTTTTCGCAAACGCATTACCGAAATGGGCTTTGTGAAAGGGAAGAAGGTGACGGTGATAAAAAGTGCGCCGTTTCAAGACCCCGTAGAATATGAAATCATGGGCTACAAAGTGTCGCTCCGGCACAGCGAAGCCGAATTGGTGGAAGTGGTTCCGGTTACACAAGCTGCGACACTTTCGGAAATGCAATTTTCCGGCATCATCGACGAAGAAACACTCAAAGTGTCTGCTGCCGAAAAAGGAAAAATCATCAATGTGGCGTTGGTGGGCAATCCCAACAGCGGGAAAACGACTTTGTTTAACCATGCTTCCGGTTCACACGCTCGGGTGGGCAATTACGGTGGCGTGACGGTTGATGCCAAAGATGCCACAATGAAAAAAGACGGCTACACGTTCAAAATTTTTGACCTGCCCGGCACGTATTCCATTACCGAATATTCGCCCGAAGAGCTGTATGTGCGCAAACATATTCTCGAACAAATGCCCGACATTATCGTGAATGTGGTGGATGCGTCCAATCTCGAACGCAATTTATTTCTGACCACGCAACTTATTGATATGAATGTGAAAGTCGTTATCGCGCTGAATATGTACGACGAATTGGAAAGCAAAGGCGTGACTTTCGATTATCAAAGTTTGGGCGAGATGATAGGCATTCCCATTATTCCAACCGTGGCATCGAAAGGCAAAGGAATCGATGACTTGTTTGCAAAACTCATTGAGGTGTATGACGATCGCGACCCTTGCGTGCGGCACATTCACATCAACTATGGCAAACTCATCGAAAATGCGATTGCCCGATTGCAAAGTGACATTTGGCAAAATCCGGAAATCACGGACAAATATTCGTCCCGCTATATCGCCATAAAATTGCTCGAAACGGACAAAACAACTTTGACGTCGCTTCAAAATTGCGCCAATTACAAACAAATCCAAGCCACCGCCGAAGACGCCATCGCTGATTTGGAAAAAGAATACGGCGAAAAATCGGAAACCATCATCACGGATGCGAAATACGGATTTATCGACGGTGCGCTAAGAGAAACGTACAAAGAGTCGGAAAACAATATAGATAAACGCAAAGTCAACGAATTGGACGATTTGTTGACCCACCGGATATGGGGATTTCCGCTGTTCCTGTTTTTTATGTGGCTGATGTTTCAAGCTACTTTTTCATTGGGACAATATCCGATGGACTGGATAGAGAGCGCGGTCGGACTGTTTAGCGGTTGGATAAGCCACGCGATGTCGGAGGGGGCGTTGCGCGATTTGCTCGTAGATGGAATCATTGCCGGAGTAGGCGGCGTGATTGTCTTTCTACCAAATATTTTGATACTCTTCTTTTTCATTTCATTGATGGAAGATACCGGTTACATGGCGCGAGCCGCCTTTATGATGGACAAATTGATGCACAAAATTGGATTGCACGGCAAGTCATTTATTCCTCTGGTGATGGGATTCGGTTGCAACGTGCCGGCGATTATGGCGACTCGCACGTTAGAAAATCGTAAAGACCGGATTTTGACGATGCTCATCACGCCGTTTATGTCGTGTAGCGCACGTCTGCCGGTGTATGTGCTGATGGTTTCGGCATTTTTCCCGAGCAACAAGGGTTTAGTCCTGTTTTCGGTATATGCTTTCGGCATTTTGATGGCGATATTGGTTGCTTTGGTGTTGAGCAAAACGGCATTTGCGAAAAAAGACGTCCCGTTTGTGATGGAACTTCCGCCTTATCGGATTCCCACGATGCGCAACACCAGCCTCCACATGTGGCACAAAGGACTACAATATCTCAAAAAAATGGGAACAATCATTTTGTTGGCTTCCATTGTTATTTGGGGATTGAGTTATTTTCCAATGAACAATGATCAATTTCCAATGAACAATGAACAATTAACAATGAATAATGAACAACAGGCTAATCAGGGGGGAGAATCCTATATCGGACAGTTGGGGCATTTCATTGAACCGGCCATTCGTCCGTTGGGCTTCGATTGGAAAATGGGTGTGAGTATCATTGCCGGTTTGGGCGCCAAAGAAATTGTGGTGAGCACGATGGGGGTGTTGTATCAAGCGGACGACGCTGCCGACGAAACGTCCGGAGCCTTGATAGCAGAATTGCAGCGACAAAATTATACGCCGTTAGTCGCCTACGGTTTTATGCTGTTCATTTTGCTTTATTTTCCGTGCGTCGCCGTGATTGCCTGCATCAAAAAGGAAGCAGGCTGGTCGTGGGCAATCTTCACGATGCTTTACACCACGTGTTTGGCCTGGGTAGTGGCATTTTTAGTACACCAATTAGATCCGTTATTTACTTGATATGCAGTTAATTATCGTGTATATTATCTTGGCAGTTGCCGTCTTGTATATTCTTTATTTGATTTGGAAACAAACGAAGAAAAAGAATGTTTGCGGCAGCTGCAAAGATTGTGCGCTAAAAGCAAATTGTAAGGAAAGCGGTCGCTATGTTGATAAGACTTCACACGAGTCCTGACTTCGTCATTGCGACACCCAAAATTGAGTTAACTCCGCGAGAATCGCGTATTTGAGGCTTGAAGATTTTTTTCAGAGCCATTCGATTCTCGCGGGGATAATATTTTTTCCGGAGAAAGCGATAGGATGTTGGCGACTATCATTTTTCATAGAAGTCGTCACTGAACAATGGTTCAATGAGTTTATGCAGGCGAGTTAAAAACATGGTTTTCGTAATGCTTTCTCCGGTCAAAGGTACTTGTGTGCTTATTGTTGCTATCGTCTTTGCTACATTAAGCACCTTGTCCACACTCATATTCACTTGATTCGCTTTCAGCAGACGTTCGAGTTCTTTATAGAGTTTGTACGCAACGAAGCAGATACAAACGTGTGCCTCTATGCGGCGCGGGGTAAAATTTTCCCGCTACCATAGTCTCGTTTCCATCGCTTGATTGCTTCACTTTCATTTTTTATCCTTGCTCCTATTATATATTTGTAACCGGCTGATTCCAACTAATTCAACGGATAACCCTCGCGGCTTACCAACAACCCCAGTACTATTTGTGGCTGATTGTGCTTGCCGTCTTTGGAGTAGCCCGTTGCATGAAGGTCATCCCCATAGTCGGTCTCAAAATAGAGCGTGGTAACATCGTAAAAAACAATGCCTATCACGCCGCCTAAAATGCGACGGGTATGTTCCACACTGATACTCAACTGTTCCCGACTTGCTCATGGGTTGACTCAAACGGGCTATGACCAACTGGCGAAGTATGGTATCTTCTATCGCACCAAAACCAACCGACCGATATACTTTTTCCAAAAGCAGTTGAATGCCGTTGGGCAGTATATTCTTGACATGGGACAGTAGAGTTTCTATTTGCTGTTTCGCTGACCGCGCTTCTGCTTGCGCAACAAACAAATCACCCTGTCCTTCTCTGCCCTTAACCAAATCCTTGCCTTGTTGATATAAACTCACTATCTCGCCCTCATCCGAACTTGTGCCTAACGCAACTTCTCGCGTGATTTATCAACAACCACCACGCTTGTGCTGCCCGACCTGTTAGGCTTCCTGCGTACGTACATTTCCAGAACAAAGGTGATGAATTTTCCGGGTGCGACACCCAAAATGGGTGTCGCAAAATCGATTTCGCGCTGATTATCAGTATTTTATGAAAGTGTTAATTTATGTTATGGCGAAGTCAGGAACCTGTGCTTCGGTGGCTACAAGCGTACCGTTGTTAGTCGCGCCCGTAGTTTTGCTTGGAACAGACACCGTGCCGGTAAAGGTAGGACTTGCAAGGTTGGCTTTCAGATTCACTTGCGCTTCGGCAAACATCTGAAACATCAGATGTTGACAGTTGTA
>BNTP01000003.1 GCA_025996695.1 Bacteroidia bacterium
GATGAATTAGCAGAGAAAAAGGAATTGATAGATGACTTGTACACCGAATCCAGCAAACGAATAAACCGGTTTTCCGTTTTGATATTGGCAAAATCTTCAATACCAAACTGTTTGATGGTTTTTACCGAATTGAGCGACTCCACCAATTGACTTTCAAGTTCAGCGTTGTCTTCCATCAATTTTCGTTCGCGTTTCTTATTTAATTTGTTGGTAATGAAATAAATAAGGATATATAGCGGAATCGAAATCAACAGGATAAGTGCCAATTTCCAACTATAAACAAACATCAAGGCAAACGAAAACAGGACGATAAAAACATTGACTACCAACGAAATAACTACATCGTTGATAAAAACGCGAATTTTGACGGCATCATTGATGCGTGAAATAATTTCGCCTACACGCATGGTGTCGAAAAAGCGTTGCGGAAGTTTGAGCAAATGTTTGTAATAGCCTAATATCAGTCGTGCGTCAATTTTTTGTCCGGTGTTGAGCATAAAAACACTCTTGCTCACGCCAACAAACATTTGTATCAACAGAATGACAATCATGGCGATGCTCAGCAAATTCAGCAGATTTTTATTGCCAGTCACAAAAACATTATCGGTTATTTTTTGAATGTAAATGGATGTGGACAAGCCCAATACGGTGTAAATGACCGCCCCGAAAAGCGATTGTACTACTACGCTCTTGTGCGGTTGCATCAAAAACCAAAACCGCTTATAAATGGAAACTTTTGTGTCCTTCGGCTTGAATTGTTCGCCCGGCACCAGCAATATCAGCACGCCCGACCAAGTTTTCATAAATTCCTCTATTGACTCTTTGTGTATTTCGCCATCGCCCGGGTCCATATATGTAATGAGTTCTTTATGAACGGAATAAACCACAACGTAGTGTTGCAGATTTTTTCTGACAACGTGTGCAATGGCAGGGAGCGGAATTTTCGACAGCGATTCCGCAACGCCTTTCACGCCTTTGGCATCAAAGCCGAGTTGTTCGGCAGCCTTGACCATGCCGAGCGCATTGGTGCCGCGTTTGTCCGTCCCCGCAATTTGCCGGATGCGTGCCACAGGCAATTTCAGGTTGTAGTGCTCGCCCACCGATGCCAAGCAGGCTGCGCCGCAGTCTGTGATGTCGCGTTGCTTGATTTTTATGCTCATTATTCTTTTAGTTTTGGATTTACCCAATTATCCACTTTATCAAATAGCAGCTGCCATAAATTTCTGTCCGTCAGGTAAAAACGTCCGGTCAGCGTCATGCCTTTTTTCAAATTGCCCTTGTAACCGTTTTTCAGTTGCAAATAGGGCGTGTCAAGCGAGCAGCGCACGCGAAAAATTGGTTGCTCATTCATCAAAATAATATCTTTCGATATTTCCTGTATCCTGCCTCGCGCCAGCCCCCATTGATTGTAATTGAAAGCATCCAACTGAAAGGCAACTTGCTGATTTTCTCGGATATAACCAATATCCACGGGCGAAACATAACACTCCACCAGCAAATTGTTGTCGCTGGAAATGTAGCCTATCGTTTGTCCGGGAGCAATAAAATTGCCATTCTGTATGCCGGAAAACTGAATCACGGCACCCGAAGCAGGAGCTTTGAGCACATATTTGGTTTGCTCATCTTCCAATCGTTGCCTGTCGGCTTGCAAACTCTTGATTTCCAGTTCGTAATTGGTTTTTTCCGACTGCCAACGGTTGAGAAACTGTTCGCGCTGATTGTCTTGCTGGCGGACAGCGGTTTCGTAATTGTTTTTGTATTGCAGGTATTCGCTTTTGCTGTTCACATTTTGGGCGTACAACTTTTCCGTTATGTCAAGCTCGTTTTTCAGATAATCAATTTTTGTTTGCAGTTCATCCAGCGAGGTATTGTATAAATTCCTTTCATTCAGATATTTTGGCGTTTCGATTGCAGAAAAATTGCCGGCAAGCAGCGATTGAATGTCGCGCACAAACGCCGAATCTTCACGGATTTTTTCAGCCGCACGCTCTGCCTGCACCTGCACGCTTGCCGAATTAAGCACCAGCAGCGTGTCGCCCCGCGTGACTTCCGTGTTTTCAGCAATGCGAATATCCGTCACTTCGCCGTAGACCGATGTTTGCAGCGGATTGTTTTCGTTGGGTGTTCGGATGATGCCGCGGGCTTGGGTGCTAACCTGCACGTAGATAAATGGCAATGCGGCAAGTGCTGTCGCTACGGCAAATACGACCACGAGGTAGATTGCCTTGCTGTGTACGCTGCGCTTCACGAACAGCGATTCGGTGGTGTTGGCGATTATTTCGGGTGGGAAAAACGGCATTCAACTATGGCTTTATATATTTTTCCCAAAAGCCCGGAGAATTTGGAAATTTACTTTCAAATAAAAAATAACTATATGGTTTTATCTTCTTTTTTATATTATTTGTCGGATTGACTGGTACATCCTCTACAACAGAAACCGTTTCTTTAAATGACACGTCATAAGCAAATTCGGATGATACTTTAGCATTAGTTAAATTAATATCTTCTGCAAGATAATACAATCTGGTTTTTTCGTCTTGCATAAATTTGGTTTTGCCATAGTAATTGGTCGTTTGCCAATTCACACCTCTGAATTTTTGCTTAGTCAACTCGGATGCATTGGAGTATGATTGTAAAACCGCCTCAATCAATACCGTATCTCGTATATCTATTGTGTATAAACGATACATCCAATTCTTTTTGTTTAAATGTAACGGCGATGTTTTTATGATGATTTGATATTCATTTGTATCTTTAATTTCATAAATATAGTCGTTTTTATTGCGATTTACAATCATTCCTGTAGGCAAAATATCTACACCTATCGCAGCCTTTTTTATATAAAACTGGTCTTCATTCATCATGGGTAGTTGATCTAACTGATTCAATTGAATGTTCCAATGAAAAGCCCCTCTTTTGCTTGCTTTGGATAATGAAATATCAGATAAAGCATAAACTTCACGTTTACCTTCTTTGTTCGTAGTTTCGTCACTATGCACTATGTATTGTCTTATTTTTTTTGTTTGAAGACGTGTCAATAGATTTTGTACCGCTTTGTTTAACATATTGTGGGCATAATCGGGAGAAACAACCACCTCACTCAATTCTATCACATTGAGGTTCAAATAAACAGTCGGATTGTTTAGTAACACATCTGGTGTTGTTTCAAACAAGTCGTAAGCTAAATTTCTGAAAGAAACAGGTTCCGATGAATAAACATTAAGGCTATAACATCCTATATCATCGGTCATCGTCATTTTATTACCGCTATTGGTATAGACCACAACGCCGGAAATAGGCTCGTGCGTTTCTTTATCAAGCACTTGTCCTGAGATTTTTTTTTGTGAAAAAAGAAATAACGGACACAAAAGCAATAAAATAGTTATTTTTGTTTTCATTTTAATAACAAATATGTTTGCACTACTTCCTCAAAAATAGAATATCCGGCAATTTAGAGTATGCACGGATATTCCTTGTCAAAATTTTAATTCAACATTTTTTACTCATTTATTGCCGGAAGTACCTGGAACATATACGCCGCCAAAACTTACATGTTCCTTACACCAATTCCAAGCGGTTTCTGCTGCATCTTCAACCCATTCTGCTGCATCTTCAACCCAATCAACTATTTTACCAAAGATGCTGCCACCTTCAACATCCTTCATTTCTTGTTGACTCATTTCACTTACGCCATAGGCGTTCAAATCTAAATTTTTCATTTTTTTCTGCAAATTTATAAATAAATATTGTATTACAAGCAACTTTTGCTTGCAAATCGCCTGAATTTTTTACGCGCGTTCAAAAAATCCATTTGATAGGGGCAAAGGTAAATAACATTTTTGATTTGACAAAATATTTCTTACTTTATTTTGTTATTTTCTTACTTTTTTACTTGTGCTATTACATAATGTTGTGTAAATTAGCATAATATGAATTACGGAAAAATACACATAGGAAAATTAATACAACAGTTTGTAAAAGAGAATGATATAAAAAGCGCCGATATTGCCCGAAAAATAGGAAAAACTCGACAAAATATTTATGACCTTTACAAACGCGACGACATTGAAGTAAAATTACTTCTTACAATATCCGATGTATTGGAACATAACTTTATTTCCGATATTTATCCACAGCCTCAAAAGTATCCTGACATAGACGCAGTTCTTCACGTTTTAAAACTATTATTAGAGGAAAAATTGCATAGCCAACCATTCTCATCTACTACTACCACGAGGTAGATTGCCTTGCTGCGCACGCTGCGCTTCACGAATAGCGATTCGGTGGTGTCGGCGATTATTTCGGGTGGAAAAATCATCAATATTTGAGATTATTTAAACCAAATACTTGAGCCTAAGCGGATGCCAAAGTGATTATCCATTGCGACCTCTTCCGGCAAAAAACCTTGTGTTTTAGCAATAATTCCCAAATTAATTGAAATTCCGGCACACTTGCCTTTGGAACGAATAGGGAATCGGTATTTGCATAGTACATCAATACCTCCACCCAACTGACCCTTCGTCTGTGTAAATGCCAAATCTTTCGGTTGTGACCAACCATGCAAGGCTACCGTAGAAGAAAGATGCTTGGCTATTGGTATATCGGAGAAGTCAACGCCCAAAGCAGGAAACCATGTATTTTTATTCTCATATTGACGCAAATACAAATGAGTTTTCAGCGACCGAGTGCGCAACCAAAAATGCTCGTCAATAAAATCGCCAAACGGTGCCATCGAATAACCAAAACTAAAATTAATTTGGTATTTATTCTTGATATTAAAACCTTTATGAAGGAACAAAGTCGGGTCAATTAAATTTATCAATGACCTCCAACCAACACGCTTCACAAATTTTCTTTCATCCGGCAGTAAATCAGCATAATTAACGTAACGCTTAAATTCCATTGTGGGATTATGTAACGCACGAATAGCCCCATATATGTCCATCCCTGCAATGTCACGCTCTAATTCGTTTACCTCTTCTTCCAACCCGGTTTCATACTTAAATAATCCCATCGCATAATAAGAAATTAAAGAAAATTTTCTTAGGCAATATTCAGTCCATAATATGCGAAGACTTTCATCTCCAAAATTCATCAATGCACTTTCGCGAAGTAGAAGGGCATAATCCGACTCTACGCCACCGATATACATACGTGTAAAGGCTGGAAAATTATTTGTTCTCAAATCAATAAGAGCTTGGTCTGTAACACCAGTTACATAAGCTGCTAAATTTTCATTAAAATATGGTTTTGAAACGGAACCTATTCCTTCGTTGGTCAAGATAGAACGATGCCCTTCCTCGTGCGTAAGTGGCATAAAGAAAAGCACTTGCAATAAAGCTTGCGCAATAAAACTTGCTTTGGGAGCGAATGCTTTGTCTATTTCTTTCACTCCCAAGCGATAAAGACTTAAAAAATCCTCATTGGATTGCCGCATCGTAAACAAGGACGAAGGCGAATCTTGCAGAATAAAAGAGTATTCTTTTTCTACCGGTTTTTGAACCGGAATTGAGTCTTGTGCCAAAATTCCGCTCGCACTAATCAAGAAAAATAGTATCAAAAAAGTCTGTTTCATAAGTAATCAAACATCTAACAATTTGTATCTTTGCGCAAAAAATGATTTTGCACAAAGATACAAATTATTTCAATTACAATCACGCCTCACATTCCTCAGCTGCTTGATCTTCACAAGCATAAGAAATTTTGGATTCCCCTTGTCCGCCAAGCACATAAATGAGAACAAGTACTCCTTAAAGCAATTCCAAACAACAGCCAACTTCCCCCATTGATTTCTTTCATTTCTTGTTGATTCATCGCACTCACGCCATAGGCGTTCAAATCTAAATTTTTCATATTTTCTGCAAATTTATGAATAAATATTGTATTACAAGCAAATTTGCTTGCAAATCGCCTGAATTTTTTACGCGCGTTCAAAAAATCCATTTGATAGGGGCAAAGGTAAAAAAAAATAAAAACGTTTTCATATTGTAAATAAAAATAGTACTTTTGCGCATAAAAATATTTGTATTATGAATAATGTTGGAATTAGGATTAAAAAACTGCGCGACGAACGCGGTATTAAACAGGAATCAATTGCTCAACAATTGGATATTACACAGAGTGCCTACGGCAGATTGGAAAAAGACGACAATCGGCTTACAGCTCCAAAATTGCAAATAATTGCTGACTTTCTGAACGTGTCCGTAGCCTCACTTTTTGGCGAAAAGGCTTTGCATATCATTCATGAAAACAGTGGTGACAATGCTCAGGCAAACATAGGCACAATCATTCAGCAGGACAAAGAATATATCAGCCATTTGAATGAAGAAATCTCTTTCTTGCGCAAAGAACTGGAAAAAGAATGACATTGATACTGTCTTTACATTGGTAACTTCACCATAGACTGACATTTGAAGTTATTTGCTTTGCTGCGCACGCTGCGCTTCACGAATAGCGATTCGGTGGTGTCGGCGATTATTTCAGGCGGGGAAAGCACTATTTTGATATCATTTAGACCGACAAATTAATATTCAAGATAGACAGCTAATACTATCCACCCATTGTATCCTGCATGGATTAAAGCCGTATATTCTACTGGATATTTTTTTCTTCGCATCAATAAAAAACAGATAAAACTCAAAATCAAGCCGAAAAAAAACATCGCTATAAAGTATGAAACTTGAGATGGATGACTAATTGCAAAAACAAACGAAGAAAGCAAGATGATTGTACCATAATGGTATTTCCATTTTTTGAAAAAGCGATGACCAATTTTCAATGGTAAGTATTGCATTAAATAAGTTTCAATCAAAGGACCGATTAGCACCGCCGCAAAAATGAGAAATAAAATCGAATCATTTTCAAATCTTTTATTTGTTATTTCTACTTCTTCCGGGAAAAAACAATTAACGACAATACTAAGTAAAAGATTCAAGGTAATAGAAAGTAGTATCCCAAAAATTACAATTTTTAGAATACTTAATCTATAGCAATATTTATAAAATTTAAGCACTTATATCAATCACAAAAATATAGAAGCTGCTTTGCATACCAACAGCCTCTACGATTTTTTACTTCTCATTATAGCCTTGTTCAAATCCGGCTCCAAAACCTTCTCCAAATTCGTATGCCATGTCCGCTACCCCTAACCATTCTATGGCTCTCCATAGCAGGCTCCAAGGACTGCCGCCTTCGATGGTACGCAACTCTCCTAAGTTCATTTCTTGAACCGAATAAACATTTAAATCTAAATTTTTCATAAAATTGTAAATTAAAATTATTAATAACCTTTGTCACACATATCAATCATATCACAATTATACTCAGTAGTACCCCCTCCAGTAAACGAACCACAAAATTTCCCCAATAGTAGCCTACAAAGTATCCAATATCACCGAGCAACCCTCCACCTTCTGCTTCTAACAATTGAGCATGACTCATTTCACTTACGCCATAGGCGTTTAAATCTAATGCTTTCATAATTTTCTGCAAATTTAGTAATAAATATTGTATTACAAGCAAATTTGCTTGCAAATCGCCTGAATTTTTTACGCGCGTTCAAAAAATCCATTTGATAGGGGCAAAGGTAAAAAAATCATTCACATTTTTATTCATTTTATGAATAATTTATTACCTTTATGCTCAAAAAGACATACACAATGGATATAGGAACTAACATTAAACAAATCAGAGAATTAAAAAATCTCTCACAAGAACACATCGCATACAAGCGATGAAGCTGCCCACCAGAGCGGATATATCAATAATCAAACAAATAATACAGTTGATATTGAATTGATTAGAAAAATCATCCGGAAGGAGTTGAAAAAAGGGTAAACCGAATCTTCGTGTATTTTTTTCAGCCGCACGACTTCCGCGTTTTCGCTTATGCGAATATCAGTCACTTCGCCATAGACAGATGTTTGGAGTTGATTGTTTTCGTTAGGTGTTCGGATGATGCCGCGGGCTTGTGTGCTCACTTGCACGTAGATGAATGGCAAGGCGGCGAGTGCCGCGGACACGGCAAATACGACAACAAGGTAGATTGCCTTGCTGTGTACGCTACGCTTTACGAACAGCGATTCGGTGGTGTCGGCGATTATTTCGGGTGGGAAAAGGGTGGGCATTTTAAATTACTCCAAAAATATATTTTTCAACAGGGTCTATAAAAATCGCGAACAAATTCATTAGTCCGTGCAATACCACAACAAACCAATATGGATTTTTGTGAAGTTTAACGATGTAAGCAAACATAAACAAGCAACCTGTAAACATATTGTATATGATGTAAGACAAACTATAAAAATGCAACAATCCAAAAATTATTGCACCCAATAATACTATCAACATTTTGTGTTGTTTTAGATATTTTATTAGCGAAAAGAGTTTGTATGTCCCTTTTTGAAAAATAAAAGTTTCTATCAAAGGTCCTATTATAACCGCTGCTAATATTTGGGTTAAATACGATTGTGTCATTAATGTTTCGTTTGGCGTAGCCACAAACACAATATCATACTCTGCCCAACAAAAATAATATACAGGTGTCCATATTACATAAAAAACAAGAAAGCACAAGAACAGAAACAATATTGAAGCAAAATAATTATTGTTGCGTAAATGAAACACCAATAATCTAAGTTTTGACATTATTTGTTTGATATAAATTTAGAAGTTGTTACTATTTACCTTGACCTAGCATCATTGAAGCCCTCTGCGAAATCTGCGGCAGCATGTCTGTCTAAACATTCGCTAACAACAATTCCAATAAGCAACCACATAATAGGAGCAAGTCCACCATTCACGTTTCTCATTTGAGCCGAACTCATTTCACTTACGCCACAAGCGTTTAAATCTAATGTTTTCATATTTTCTGCAAATTTATGAATAAATATTGTATTGCAAGCAACTTTTGCTTGCAAATCGCCCGAATTTTTTACGCGCGTTCAAAAAATCCGTTTGATAGTGGCAAAGGTAAAATTTTTTTATTCACATTTTTATTCATTTTATGAATAAAAAGTATAGTTATGGCTGATTATAGAATTATAAATTGAATTATCTCATAAAAATAAATGGTCTAATGTCAGTTCTTTTTGTATCAATCCTGCATATTTGTTTTGCTTGATTCCGAATGTTGTAAGCATCAGTAAATGAACGGATTTCCTTGTTTTAGATTCTTCTTTGAACGCAGAAATTTTGTTCTGCAAATTGTCTTCGTAAGTTTTGGTAATTGCAAAAATTCGGTCTGAAAATTTTATTTCCACAAGGTTGATAATTCCGTCTTTCCGATTGATGAGCAAATCAATTTGTGCGGCAGGACTTGTTTTTGTGCTTCTCCACGCCGAAACAGCCGACTGAATGCCCGAAATGCCCAATGCGCGTTTTATTTCTGTGGTGTGAAGTAAGGCAAGCATCTCAAAAGCAAAGCCCGCCCAAGTATTGTGCAAGGGCGTGCCAAGCGAATTTGCCCAAAAATGTTCATCGTTGAACTCATTTTTTGTCATAAATTTGAAATAAAACAGCGTAAATGGGTCGATAAGTTGGTAAAGCACATCGCGTTTCTTTTTATTGAAATCGCTGTAGCGGCGAATGAAGTCGCAATACTCAAGGTTTTGCAGAATTTTTGTCAGCGTGCCGCCTCCCGAAATTTTAGCAACATTCTCTATTTCGCTGCGTGTCAGTCCTTTGCTTTTTTTACTCAACGCCTCCACCACTTTCACATACTCGTCCGATTTGCGAAAAAGGGCAGCATAAAGATTTTTAAACTCGTTTCGGAGTTCGCTCTTTGCATCAAAAAACAGATTGTCAATGTTTTGCGGCACACTCAAACCTTTTTTGATTTTACTCAAATAGAACGGAATGCCGCCCATAATCATATAATATTCAGCAATTTGCTTGCGGCTTACCGAAATTTTTTGCGCCTTAAAATATTTTTCACATTCGAGCAAAGTAAATGGTTTAAGAAAAATTGTGGTTGTCAAGCGGTTGTGCAGCCCGCCGTAATTGTTTATTAAGTTGCTGATAATCCACGAAGTAGCAGAGCCGCAAACAATCAGCACAATGTCTGTGCGAGCCGAAGCCCAAGCGTTCCAAAAGTGCTCAAAGGCAGTGAGAAAATCGGAGCGCGGCGTGTCCATCCAAGGGATTTCGTCGAAAAACAGGATTTTGCGCTTTTCGGTTTTATTTTCCAAATAATTAGCAAGTTGCGTAAATGCTTCAAGCCAGTTTTCGGCAACTTTGTGGGTTTCGCCCGACTGCTGATTGAGTGTCAGCGTGAAGTTGAGCAACTGACTTTTTGTTTTTGCATTCGCCAAGCCCGAAATTTCAAATGTGAATTTATCGGCAAACATCTCGCGAATAAGAAATGTTTTCCCCACGCGCCTTCTGCCATAAATCGCCATAAATTCCGATTTATCGGAAGAATATACTCCGCGCAAAATGCTCTTTTCCTGTTCTCTACCACTAATATTATTTTCCATAATGCAACAAATTATAAATCTATAATCAGCCACAAAGGTAAGAAATATATATGATATTTCAAAATAAAAATCTATAATCAGCCACAAAGGTAGAAAAAATATATGATATTTCAAAATATAAATCTATAATCAGCCATAAGTATATAAAAAAGTATAGTTATGGCTGATTATAGTCGTAACCAAATCGTAACAAATCTGTTCCCGCATCGTAATATAATACACAGACCTTTGCAGAAACAAATTAATGATGATAGCAACACGAAACATCGACTTTTATTATGGCGATTTCCACGCTTTGAAAAATATCAGTATGGAAATGCAAGCGAATACGGTTACGGCACTTATCGGACCTTCCGGCTGCGGAAAATCCACTTTCCTGCGCCTTTTCAACCGAATGAATGATTTGATTGACAATACCCGACTGACGGGCGAATGTCTGATTGACAAACAAAATATATATCATAAATCCGTTCAAGTGGACGAACTGCGAAAAAAAGTGGGTATGGTATTCCAAAAGCCCAATCCGTTTCCAAAAACCATTTTTGAAAATGTGGCTTACGGACTGCGAGTGAACGACATCAGCAACAAGACGTTCATCACGCAACGGGTGGAAGAATCGCTGAAAGCCGCCGCCCTCTGGGACGAGGTGAAAGACAAACTGAAAAAATCGGCTTTTGAACTCTCCGGCGGACAGCAACAACGGCTTTGCATCGCCCGCGCATTGGCAAATTCGCCTTCCATTCTGTTGATGGACGAACCGGCTTCGGCGCTTGACCCGATTTCGACATCCAAAATAGAGGAGTTAATCTATTCACTCAAACAGGATTACACCATTGTCATCGTAACACACAATATGCAGCAAGCTGCCCGCGTGAGCGACAAAACAGGTTTTTTTATGCTGGGTGAACTGATTGAATTTAATGATACGAAAAAAATGTTTTTAAGTCCGGAAAAGGAACAGACACAGAATTATATAACGGGGAGGTTCGGATAAATTATGTAGAGCTTGTAAATTATCAAAAAATTTACTACCTTTGTGCCCGAAATGAGGTATATAGCCTCACGTATTAAATGAAAAAGCAAAATTATTACTATCCTTTCTGCCATTGGGCTGGGGAATGGGAAATCCCCGATTGAAGTTTCAGCCAACCTGTCATTGCGGGCTTGACTCGCAATTCCCTTAAAGTTCGCATTATTTTTTAATTTCTAAAATGTATTAAATGAACAAAATTTTTCTGTTCATAATGCTGTTGTGCACGGCATTATGTTCGATGGGCGCGTATGCCCAACCATCCGTAAAGACGGGGCGCGCCCCGTTTCTACAACAACGGATTACGATTGACGAAATGTTTGCGCTTGCCGACCAAAACAGTAAATCGTTGCGTCATCATTCTACCGCTATCAATGAAGCGCGCGAAGCCGTGAATGTTGCCAAGAATGCGCGGTTGCCGGATATTGATGCCTCGCTGTCGTTCAGTTACTTGGGTGATGGTTATCTGACCGACCGCAATTTTTCCAACGGAATGACTGCGCCGATACCTTCCTTCGGCAATAATTTTGCGTTGGAAGTGTCGCAGGTGATTTATGCCGGCGGCGCGATTTCTTCCGGAATTGAAATTGCCAAGTTGCAGGAACGCAATGCGCAATTGGGTTTGGAGGCAAGCCGTAATAATATTCGCTTTCAATTGGTTGGCTATTACCTTGATTTATTCAAACAGCAAAACCTGTTGCAGGTGTATGAAAAGAATATTGAACAGACCAAGCAGGTGTTGCACGATATTCAGGCGAAAGGCAATGAGGGCATTGTTTTGAAGAACGACATCACGCGCTATGAATTGCTGTTGGCAAATCTCGAACTTGCCCGCACGCAAATTCAGAATACGGTTGCTATTTTGAATAATCATTTGGTGACGATGCTTGGATTGCCCGCCGATGTGCAGCTCAATCCGCAAATGCCCACCGTAGAGGCGCGATTAACTGCGCCACCACCAATTGAGCATTCGCCCGATTTGAAACGCTTGTCGCTGGCGGTGCAAATCAATGAGCATCAGGACAAAATCATCAAATCGGAGCGATTGCCGAAATTGGCTTTGTTTGCCGGAAATCATTTGGACGGGCCGATTACGATTGAAGTTCCGCCTGTCAACAAAAATTTGAATTATTGGTATGCCGGAATAGGAATAAATTACAAACTATCGTCTTTATATACCACTCATAAGGCTGTACATAAAAGCAAATTCGCCATTCAACGCACCAAAGAGCAATACGATGATGCCAAAGAGCAAACGGAACTGGCAATAAAAGCGGATTATATCCGGTATTTGGAAACGTATGAGCAAGTGAAAACGCAACAAAAAAGCGTGGAATTGGCGAATCAAAATTATTCCGTAGTCAGCAATCGCTACAAAAACGATATGGCGCTGATTACCGATATGTTGGATGCAAGCAATGCCAAATTGTCGGCGGAGGTGCAGCTTTCTAATGCGCAAATAAATATCATATTCAATTATTACAAACTTTTATATATTTCAGGAACACTTTAAAACTAAACCTGTTAGGTCTTGAAGACCTAACAGGTTAAAAAATTAAAAATTATGAACAAGAAAAATAAAAAAATAGCTATCAATATTATCGTTATCGCACTTATTTTGTGCGGAATAACTTGGATTGCCTCACTGTTTATTCACGTGGGTGGCGAATACACCAACAATGCTTATGTCAACCGCGATATTGTGGTGCTGTCGAGCCGCGTGCAAGGTTTTGTGAAAAAGATTTACTTCGACGAATTTCAGCCGGTGCGCAAGGGCGACACGCTACTCGTGATTGAAGATGCCGAATTTCGTCTGCGGGTGGCGCAAGCGGAAGCCGATTATCAGAGGGCTTTGTCGGGAAAATCGGCGATGGCAAGCACCATCAATACCACGCAAAACAATCTTTCTGTGTCGGATGCCGGCATTGAAGAAATGCGGATTTTGCTGCAAAATGCGGAAAAAGATTATCTGCGTTATCAGAAATTATTGGCGGAATCGGCTGTTACACAACAGCAATATGATGGCGTGAAAACGAATTATGATGCGATGCGTGCCAAATATGAAATGCTGGTGCGCCAAAAACAATCCACCACGCTCGTTAAAGCCGAGCAGGCACAGCGTTTAGACCAAACCGTTTCGGGCATACAAATAGCGGCGGCGGCTTTGGAAATCGCGAAACTGAATTTGTCCTACACGGTTATCCTTGCGCCTTGCGATGGGAAAACCGGGCGTAAAACCATTCAGGAGGGCGAATTGGTGATGCCGGGTAAGCATCTGCTTGCAGTGGTGAGTGACGAGGACAAATGGGTGGTGGCGAATTTTCGGGAAACGCAAATGCAGCACATTCAGGTGGGCAGCAAGGTAGCGATTGAAATTGATGCCTTTCCCGCGCACAAATTTGAGGGCGTTGTCGCCTCTATTTCCAACGCTTCCGGTGCGCAGTATTCGCCCGCCTCGCCTGACCATTCTGTGGGCAATTTTGTGAAAGTGGAACAGCGCATTCCGGTGAAAATTCTTTTTACGGCTAATAATGATGCCGCTGTTCTTGCGCAGCTGACTTCGGGGATGAATGTGGAATGTAAAGTAAAGTTTTAGCACGCAGATGACGCAGATTTTCAGGATTTACGCAGATAAAAAATAGCAGAATTTTCGGAGAACTCAAAAATAACAATGCTAATACACAAATTAAGATATGCAACAACAAAATCAAACTTTCCGCTTTATGTCGTTCAAGGAATTTGTCCCCGACGGCATTCGCTTTTGGATTTACATGCTGTTTCTGGCGTGTTTCCAATTTTCCAACGGTATGTATTTTACCGCGATGAGCCAAATGGAGGGCAGCCTCTCCATCGCACCCAACGATGTGAAGATGATGAGCTACGCTATGCTGATTGGCTTGACGATGTATTTTCCGGTGGCATTTCGACTGAAATTCCGTTTCACGAACCGCACTTGCCTGATAGCGGCTGCGCTTATGTTGATTGGATGCAACCTTATTGTGCCATACGTTCATTCAACGCCTGTGCTCATTTTGCTCTGCTTTATTGCAGGTTTTGCACGGCTGTTTGGTACTTTCGAGTGCCTTTCGTCGATTTTGCCAAAAGTCGCGCCCACGCACAACTATGCGGTATTTCTTTCGTTTGTGTTTTTCATTGTGCTCGGCGTGGTTCACGTTTTTGACATTGCAAGCACTTATGTCATTTACTTTTATAATTGGCGATATGTGCATCTTTTAGCCATTGGCTTGTTGTTGCTCGTCATTTTGTGCGCCTACGTGCTGATGCGCCCTTTCCGTCCGATGCCGAAAATGCCGCTCTACGGTGTCGATTGGCTGGGAATGGTGCTGTGGAGCACGTTTATCCTTTCGCTGATTTTTGCGGTGCAATACGGCAATCAACTGAACTGGTTGGATTCGGCGTACATTCGCGTAGCACTCGGTGCGGCAACGTTGGCATTGGCATTTAGTCTGTGGAGGCTGTTTAATATACGGCACCCCTTTTTGGAAGTGGATGCGTTCAAAACAAAAAACCTGCTTAATTTGTTGGTGATATTCCTGCTGATGGGCATTTTGCTTACGACAAAAACGGTTTTGCAAAATACGTTTACCGGCGCAATCCTCCATTTCGACACGCTCAATACGGCTTCGCTCAAATGGTTTGAGTTTTTCGGAATGGCGTTGGGCGCAGTCTTCTCGTGGTTTGCCCTCTCGCGCCTGCAATGGCATAAAAAACTTGTTACATTTATCGGAATGTCGTTTATAGTGATCTACACCGTGATGATGTATTTTTTAATATCGCCTGCCACCAATATCGAAAAACTCTACCTGCCGCTCGTTTGCTGCAGTTTCGGGCAGGTCGTCATTTTCATCACGCTAACGGTTTATGCGCAAGCCACCGCCCAATTTAGAAACTATTTTCAGGTGATTTGCATCTTGGGATTTATCCGCACCGGCATTGCCTCGCCTATCGGAGATGCGATTTATTCCCGCGCCATGAGCGGTGTGTTGTCGAAAAATCTGGCTTTGCTCGGCGAAAATGCTGCACAATCCGGTTTACCAATGCTCAATACGCTGCAAGAACTGTTTGGATATAGCGTGATTTTGGGAGTGATTACTTTGATTGCCATTGCCGCATCGCGTTTCAAAAAGCATATTGGAATGCCTGTGCCTACTTTTGTGCGGATGTATCGGGTGTTGATGAGGCGGTAATGGTTGGGCGATTGCTTGCCCTCCACTTCGAAAAAGGGAAATTTGTCGTGCACCCGCTAAATCTTTTTTTGAGGTGCTATATTTTGCAAGTCCTGCAAGCTCACCCTGAGCGCAGTCCCGCAGGGACGATATGTGCATAACCGTAGGTGGAGCGAAGCGCAACCTACGGAAAGGAAAGGCATCATCACTCGCCTAAGCCCTGCAAGGGCGAGATTATGATAATGCCGTCCCTGCGGGACTAGGGGCGTATCGCCGACCAATACCGTAGGTTGCGCTTCGCTCCACCTACGGTTATGCACATGTCGTCCCTGCGGGACTGTGAAAATGATTTTACTCTTCTCATACAATTCTCTGTCGTAACAAAAAGGGATTTTTGTCGTGCACCCCTGAATCTCTTTGTTTTATGTAATTCATTAAAATATCTAAAATCCATTGTGGGGCAAGCTGTGCGTCATGCATTATTTTTTCATCACTTTCGTCTGAAAGTGCGTCATAAATTTTCTGAAGCTCTTCCTGCTGCACTCTGCTTTTGCCGATTTCTTTGAGAGCAAAAATAGCCAAAGAGCAAACTTTACTCTTGTAAGACAGGTTTTTAGGCTCCGTTTGCTTAAAGACAACCCGCACCTCGCCAATTTTCATGGTACGAGTCGTGTTGCTTGACAGAAAAGCTAAATGCACAGGATCTTGTGTAGATAATCCTAACGCATGGAGAGCAGAAAGTCCTATCGGAATAATTTTTGCATTGTCGCGCTTGGCGATTTGCTTGATTATTTCAGCTATCTGTGGATGAATAATGTCACCATCCTTGTTGCGTTTGGGATAAAGGTAAATCCTGGCCGACAAACGCACAATAATTCCCTTTCTACAAAGCCGAAAAAGCGCAATACGAACGACTTCCGCATTGCCGAATTTTTTGAAATCTTCCGCAAAACAAATTTCCCCTTTTTGCTTCTTTATGATTTCGCTTTCTATTTGATCACTAAGAGATTGCATTGTTTTTTAATTCTTTATTTTGTAACACATATAGCAAAAACGTATTACAACATTTTACGCAGCAAAAGTACAACTAATTTTTGAAATAACAAAATGATTTTTGAAAAAAAAATGAAAAATACAAAATGTGATTCTATTTTCGTCCCAAAATTGTAACTAAATTGTAACCATATTTTATGCAATCCGTAATCGTGTCTCACTATTTTTGCAAAATGAAATATTCGATAATATTAAATTTATGAAACATACAGAAAAGGAATTACATGCGCTCAAAGAAGAAGTGAGCCAAATGTGGAAATTGGTGCTTTCGCAACTCGAAAAAGCCAAGCAGTCGTTTTTGACCGGCGATGTGGAAATGGCGCGCGAAATCGCCAGCCGCGAGAAACGAGTCGATGCTTTTGAGTTGAAAATCGACAGCGATTGCGAAAATTACATCGCTTTATACAGCCCAGTGGCGATTGATTTGCGGTTGGTTTTGTCGTTAATCAAAATAAGTATTACGCTCGAACGCATCGGCGATTTTGCCGAAGGCATTGCCCGAAACGTCATTGATGAAGAATGTAGTCCGTTAGACCCGCAGTTGGTGGAAGATTTGCAGATGGAGAAAATGTTCGACATACTTATTGGTATGCTGTCCGACAGTTTTGTTGCCCTCGAATCGGAAAATACCAAAATATCGGGGAAAATCCTGTCGAAAGACGATGAAATTGACGAACTCTATCACAATTCGTTGGATGTTTTGACGAACTATATGCAGAAAAATCCGACTTTTATTCGCTGTGGATTGAAAACTTTTTTGCTTATCCGCAAACTCGAACGGATTGGCGACCATTGCAGCAATATTGTGGAAGAAATCGTTTTTTACGTTGATGCCAAAGTATTGAAGCACTTTAAGAGTGGAGAATTGAGAATTAAAGAACAGACAAAGTAAAAAGAAATTTTGAATTTGACGGAAAAAATCACGCGTAATATAACACTATTTTTCCTGCAAGCAAAATATTTTTTCCCTTTTTTTTGAAAAACGCTACAAATATAAAAACATTTTTGTAACTTTGCGCCAAATTGTAAATATAATTTTTTGCGAATGAAATAAAAAAAAAGAAACGTGTGCGGATGCACACAAAATAAGACATATAAAATAGCGATTTGCTATTCTTGCTTACGAAATGTGAGAAATTTCAAAGGTACAAGAATGGGTGAATGCCGCAGGTATGCGGATTTACTTATTTGTACCAAAGGTAATTCTCACAACCTCGTAAGCGGATAATTAAGTCCGCTATTTTTATGTCCAAATTTTTGAAAATCAGAACAAAAAATGAATAACAAATTAAAAATACATAGTTTATGAGCACTAAAGTTTTACAAACAACAGCAGGCGCTTATCGTAGCGGCGCAATGGAGACGGAACCCATTTCAAAAAACCGCGTCAGTCCGAAAAACGAAAGGAGTAGGAGTAAATTTTGTTTGGCAGTAATTGCAGCAGCATTACTCTTGTTCTGCGGGAAACCGGTGTCGAGTTATGCTATGATTGCTGACGAAGGCAGTCTTAACCTGACAACTTGGTGGCAAGAAACAACAACGAAAAAACTTGGAACGGCATTCTCTACTGATACTGATACTTACTCTTTTACCGCTACAGCAGGATATAGATACTGGTTTTTGTTAACAGAACATCTTGGCAATGCGTACATTGAGCTATTCGATGCTAATGGCGTACTCGTATTTGGCAGCTATATCTATGATGAATGTTACCTTCTTGGTGATCTTGACGGCACTTATTTTTTCCGCGTAACTTCTAAGCCTGTGCCCGTGGGAGGGTTTTTGGGGATTGGTTTTAAGGACGTTTATTATAATCTTTCGTACATGAAAGTGGCAAACACCTACACCGTATCTTACGATGGTAACGGTGCCACTGACGGCAGCACAGCGTCAAGTAGCCATACCTACGATGCTGCAAAAAATCTGGCAACCAACGGATTTACTAAAACAGGCTATACCTTTGCGGGCTGGGCAACAAGCGCAAGCGGGCCGGTAGTTTATTCCAATGGGCAATCAGTTAGCAATTTGACCCCAACTAATAATGGAACTGTTACGCTTTACGCCAAATGGACACCAAACACTTACACTATAAATCTTGTCCCTCAAAGCGGCGGCAGCAACGGAATTTCTACTTTTTATGAAAGATATAATACAGGCTGGTCTTTAACAGAAAATGGCGCTTTCAACCCAACTTTACAGATTACGCCTCCTACACGAATAGGATCTACTTTCATGGGTTATTACACTGGTGGTGACATAACGCCGCAAAGGCAAATAATTACAGCGGCAGGTATAGTGAAGAATGGTGAGGCTACGCTCCCCAGTACAATACTGTATGCAAAATGGAAACCTGCACCGATAGTAACGACAAATCTTGATGATGCTTTCGACCAGTGGACTAACAAAGTTACCCTCTCTTGGATTTACGACAATCCCAATGCTTCTGTAACCGGAAATTTTTATATTTACAGACGACAGGTACAAGAGCCGGAAGTCGAATATACGCTTTTGGGAAATCACGCTGTAACAAACGGAACTTACCAAACAATGACTTATACCGATACAATAGCAGAAACCGAATTTTCCAAAGTTTTTGAATACTTTATTGGCTTCCACGAAGGCACACCTGACAACATTAACGATATTGATACTGCTAACCGTGTTGTTGTGCAGGTAAACACTAAGCCAACACTTCCTTTTAATGTGGAAACCGAAGGTCATATCAACAGTATTGACATTTCATTCACTCCTGACCGTCGTTTGTACGGCACTGATTATACCTATCGGATTCAGCGCAGAGTGAATGCTATTACTCCTGACGCTCCTTTTGTTGATTGGGTCAGCGCAAATCAATATTTTAATCACACCAATGGCAATATCACATTCACAGACGACAGTACCAATTTTACAGTGAAGCACAACGACCCGGGACTAACTTTGCAGTGCGATATTTACGAATACAAGGTCATTATTTCGGCATTTGACACTACGTTTGAGCGTATCTCTGTCAAGACATCCCCAGCCAGCACCGCTTTTGTCAAAATAGCAAAACCATTTACGGCAACTATGGGCGAACACACGAACTATGTGCGTCTGCAATGGACAGTTGACAAACTTTCGGCGTCTACAACTGAAACCTACCGCGTTTTCCGCCAACTTGCTTCTGACAATCCCGAAACAGGTGCGTGGGACGAGTTGGAAACCGTTACTTCCAGCGCTGCAACTGTTTATTGGAACGACAACAACGCCCTTACAGGCGTATTCTACCGCTATCGCGTGGTGCTTTATCAGGTTTGTTCAGGTGTTGAGAAATATCTTGCCCAAAAAGACGACATTGGCTTTACGCAGGCATTCGGCTTAGTGAGCGGACGTATTACCTACGGGACCGGCGGAGATCCGGTAAAAGATGTGAATGTGCTTGTGAAAAAAACCGACCTGATGGACGGTGAAAAGCAATATCATTCGCTCAAATCTACCGGCGGCGGACAAAAATTTGAGTTTTTGGCTGACTCTGCCTATTTCAACAAGATATGGACTTCCAAAAACTGGACTTTGCAATATTGGTTGCGCCCCGATGGAACAAATACCGGTAATGCTACTATCGGGTTTATCGGCGGAAACGAAATTTATATGTCGCAAGTCGAGAACGGATACAGGGTTTATACCAATTTTGGCGGCTCAACCTCTACTTCCGAAATCATTCCTGCCAATAAATTTTCGCATATCGCCATTACACGCAGTGGAAACGATATGAAAATTTACACCGTTGTAGGTGCAAATCAGGACAGTATTTCGCTCAAAAACACAGCGTTTACCTGTCCAGCGGCAAACATTCAATCCGCTGCCAACAGCAAAATCTCTTTCGGATATTCGTTGAAAGGCTATGTGGACGATATTCGTTTTTGGGGCAAAGCATTGACCGAAGCCGAAATCCGGCGCGATTACAGCCGTATGCTTGTTGGCAACGAAAACGGCTTAAAGGGCTATTGGACACTCGACGAAGGACTTCCGGGCTACGCCTTCGACCGCTCGCGTGTGGGAACAACTTACAACAGAAATCACGCTACCACTGTCACCCTTACCGGCAGCGACATTGTGCCGGATGACACCTATCAACTGGCGCTCAAAGGCATTACAGACACTAACGGCAACTACCAAATCAACGGCATTGCATACAGCGGCGAAGGTACAAGTTACTCCATTATTCCGTCTTTTGGCAGTGAATATTTTCCAGAAGGCGGCGGCGATAAAATTGACAGTCGCCACAAGTTTAACCCTACCGAACAGTTGCGCTATATTTCTGCGTCTTCGATGGTACATAACGCCACCGACTTTACCGATATTTCATCCTTTGTGCTGCGCGGTAAAGTGGTATATGAAGGCGGCAACTATCCGGTAGAAGGCTGCACGTTTGAAATAGACGGCTCGCCTGTAATAGTCAACAATCAGCAAGAAAAAAGCAGCGTCAACGGCGAGTTTGCGATCAGCGTTCCTATCGGCGTGCATAAAGTGCAAGTAAAGAAAAATGGACACACTTTTGCCAACGACGGCTTGCTGCAACAGGCAGGTGCAGACATTAACTACAAATCTCCACGGGCAGATATTATATTTAAAGACCAAACCCGTGTGAAACTTATCGGACACATTGTGGGCGGCAAGCGCGAACACGAAAAAACGTCGGGCTTTGGCAAGCGCGTGAACAATATCGGCTCCGACGTGCTGAAACTGACCGCTGCAAAAACAAACTATCAATTTTTGGCAGAGGACACGTTGTTTTTGCACAATACCGGCGACCAATGGGCGAAATGGTCTAATCAGACCGGCACTTCAAACGATACCACGCGGATGTCGATTGCCGGCAACAACATTACTATCCACGTCAGCCCCCGTACAGGCGAATATGTGGCTTGGCTTTATCCTGAAGTTTATACCGTCAACAATATTGAGGCGGGCAACTACGGCCATATTTACACCGAAAACGCCACACTCGACCTGCGCGATGCGCCGGTTATGGACGAGCGTTTGTTGAAATCAAACGTGCTGACTTATGCCGATTCCGTTTGGGTGGATAGAAAAGGCAACCAACTCGCACATTATGAATATGGCGAAAAATCCGACACGGTGCGTTTTCACCACGAATGGGGCTACTACTATCAGGCACAGCCCTCTTATGGCGTACAACAGTTAAAAAATAGCAAGCCGGTGGATTATTTTGGCAACGAAACATTTAAAATAGACGAAGAAACCACGCTCCCTCTGGTTACAGGCTCAACTTATTTGTTCGGAAAACCTGTTTTCACTCAGAATGAGCCTTACGCTTTCCAACTTTCGGCATTTGAAAACTATCACAATCCTGCTACTGCCCTTACCGACACAGTACCTGTAACCGGCGCATTGGTGTCATTCACCGGCGAATTGCTGGCAGAAAATCCCGACCCCATTGAATTGGATTCACTTGGACAAGGTGTATTTGAATTTTACGGCGGCGCGGTAAATCTTACTACCGGCGTAGCCGCGTTAAGCACAAAGATGATTGTGGACGGACAATCATATTATTCCACAACATTTGACGAAGCAGGGTTAAGTGCCTACGTTTTAGGCGGAAAAGGTACCGGCACCGACTTTGTAACCAGCGCAGGCGATAAGATTGACTTTGTCCTGCACGACCCTCCCGGAAGCGAAAGTTACGCCTATATCGAAAAAGGCACAGTTACTTCTTCTACTGAAACGTTGAATACCTCAGATGGCTTTGTTTCAGACAATACTCTATCAACTATATGGGGAGAAAAGTTGTCAGTAACAGCAGGTTTCTTGGGTAATGGAGTATCAGTAGAAGCGCTTGATGCTAAGAATGCACTTGGTGGCGGAGTGAATGTGTCTCGCAAACGGTTGGGGGGGCATACGTATATGAAACGAGAAGAATTTAACGAGCGTTTCCAAACTTCTGCCAGTCCCGACTTTGTAGGACACGAAGGCGATATTTTCGTTGGAACAGGTACAAATATGCTCTACGGTATTAACAATAATATTACCGTTAGCAAAGCCGCAGGATTAAATCCCGAAGATACTATTTTGACTGTTGGCGATTACGCTGTGGCAAAACAAAAATCGTTTAACATTGGTGTTACTTTCGGCACACAGTTTATTTATACCGCTTACGAAATCGAAAACATTATGATTCCAAAGTGGAAAAATATGGCGAAGGAAATTTTTGTTTTCAGCGACGAAGGCATTGACCCCAACAGCATTCCCAATCCGGTGTATGTGTCGAAACTGCCTGAGAATCACCCGAATTTCGGAAAAAATAACGACGACCGTAATGCTTTCGGTTCGCAGGCTACCGATGCATTTGACGGACCAAGTTATAAATTAATTCTTCCCACCGCGCTGGCGGCTATACTGGGAAATTTTAATCCCACAATACCTATAGGAACAATCTTTTTCACCGACTCCATACGTTATTACAACGGAAAGATTGGAATGTGGGAAAAACATTTGGCTGGCAACGAAGAACGCAAAGTGAAAGCGGATTTCGACCACGCCAAAAATATCAGTTTTGGTGCCGGCACACAATACGAAGAAAGCAAAGTACACTCTAATGACTCCATTACTATTAAAGATGGTCTCCAATCTACTGCCGATTTATATATCCTTGCGGATATAGGTTTTACAATAAAAAGTTGTGGGTTTAATTTTACCACCAAAACAGGCGATACTCGCGACGAAACCAAGCTAAATTCCGAAGAAAAAGAACACCACAATACCACCGGCTTTGTGCTGGCAGAAAATGGAACAACGGACGAAATTTCAGTTGATTATCTGCTCGACAACGACAACACCAACAACCTGCCTACTTATATGTTCCGTACACGCGGTGGGCGCACAAGCTGTCCTTACGAAGGCGCAACAGTTGCCAAATATTACCAACCGGAAAAGCAGCATATTCTCAGCGCAGCGACGATGCAAATTGAAGTGCCGAAAATCCTCGTAAAAGACGGTGCATACCGCGTACAGGTGCCTTCTACCCGTGCGGCGGCTTATACGCTCGAACTGACCAACGAATCGGAAACGGACGGCACCGGCAATTTCAAACTCTTTGTTGACGAAAGCACCAACCCCGACGGCGCAGTGCTTAAAATTGACGGATTGCCCATTGGCAACGGTCGTTACTTTACCGTTAGGTCAGGACAGGTTTTGCGGAAAACGCTCACGATAGAAAAAGGACCCACCGTTGACGCATACAATGATATTCGCCTGATTCTCGCTTCCGACTGCGACGGAAATCTTTCGGACGACATATTTGTTTCGGCGGAATATCTGCCCTCGTGTAGCGATGTATCGATAAAATATCCGGCAAATAACTGGATTATCAATACCGAAACGGGCGATAAAATCTCGGTTGAATTGGAAAATTACGATGTGAATTTCTCTAATTTCGGTTATGTGGAATTGCAATATCGTTCTGTTACGGCTTCGCAATGGAGCAGCGCAATGAAGTTTTATGCCAACCAAACGCGCTACGACAACGCACAGGGTGATAAAACTCTGCTCACAAGCAGCGACCAAAGCATCGAGTATGACTGGCACAAGGGACAACGCCCCGACGGCGAATACGAGTTCCGCGCACACACCGTTTGCGAAACTGCAGGCGGCGTAAAGGTGGCTGAATATTATACGCCCGCAGTGCGCGGTACAGTGGATATGACCAAGCCCGTTTCTCTCGGTGCGCCTTCGCCCGCCAACGGCATTTACGGCGCAGGCGATGAACTGTCGATAACTTTCAACGAAAATATCAATACCGCAATGGTAACTTCTAACAATATCGCGGTTACTCACGGCGCAAGTAAAACCGTTGTGCCTGTAGATTTTGTAACTTCGGCAAACAAAATCACCTTTGAATATCCGGCAGATTATCGGTGGATCTCAGACCTCGAAGGCGAAACGTTGGATATTACCGTCAGCGGCATTTACGATATGCACGGCAACCAATCCGATACGATTCGTTGGCAGGCGTATGTAAACCGCAATGCCTTGGTTTGGGAAAGCGACGAAATCAATCTCGTGAAAGAAGCCGGCAAAACGCTGCAATTTACAGCAAAAATCAAAAACACAGGCAGCAACACCATCAGTTACAAATTTGATGATGCCAATCTGAATATGCACCTGCCGCAATGGTTGTCGGTCAATCAGCCCACAGGCACTTTACAGCCCTTGCAGAGTAAAGAACTGACATTTACCATTTCCGCAGGCGTAAATCTTGGCTCTTACAGCGAACAAATCGGCGTTACCAGTGGTAATTTGATTGCTAAAAACCTGCCGATAAATCTTACGGTAACAGGCGCATTGCCCGAAGGATGGACGGTGAATCCGGCAAACTACGAAAGCACAATGACCGTAACCGGTCGTGTTCGGATTACCGGAACTTTCCAAAATGACCCCGCCGACATTCTCGCGGCGTTTATCGGCGATGAGTGCGTCGGCATTACTGCACCCATCAAACCGCAGGCAAGCAGCAACGAATACTTCACCTTCCTGACGATTTACGGCAACGCCGCCAATGCAGGACAGGCAGTTAAATTCAAATTTTGGGACGCCAGCACAGGCAATATCTATTCGGTAATCGAATCGACATTGAGCGGCGCGGTGCAAACTATCACTTTCTCTGCCAACGCGATGAAAGGCACTGTGCTTGTACCGATTATCCACAACGTGCAGAATCTGGTAGAACAGTCTGTCGCGTTCAACAATGGTTGGAGTTGGATTTCGGTAAATGTTCTCAACAGCAATCCGGGCATTCTTTCGCAGTTTGTTAATCGCATTGGCGCAAACGGCATACAGTTGAAGAGCAAAAACGGTTACGTGGAAGCCCCAGACTGGATTGGAACGCTTTCGAGTATCGAAAAAGAACAGATGTATCTCGTGCAGACCGATGCGGCAACTACGTTGAAATTTGACGGAACGCCCGCCACTCCCGCTTCTTCGCCCATTACGCTGGCAAACGGTTGGAACTGGCTCGGCTATCTTCCGCAGTTCACGCTGCCGGTCAATGAGGCGTTAAACAACCTCGCGGCGCAAGCCAACGACCAAATCAAAGGACAGACGGCTTACCGCAGTTTTGCAAGTTCGGCAATCGGCTGGGTTGGTACGCTGAACTATCTGCGCGCAGGCGAAGGGTATATGTACTATTCGGGTGCGGGAGCGTCCAAAAACTTCACCTATCCGGGCGCAAGTTCGCAAATCTATAGCCTAAGAAGCGCGGCGGCAAGCGAGGCTCCCGAAACAACCCCCGACAATCATTGGACGGTGGATATTCACGCTTACCCGAACTCGATGACGATGACTTCTGTGATAACTATAAACGGCGAGGAATTGCAAAGCGACCAAATAGAAATTGCCGCTTTCGATGCCAACGGCCAATGTCGTGGTTCGATGCGCTTGAACAATTATCAGCAGGTAGCCGAGCACCCGTATCTTGCCTTCCTGATGATTTATGGCGAAGAAAGCGTAGCACTTACCTTCAAAGCCTACGACCACACCACAGGAAGGGAATACGCCGTTACGAATACCGAAAATTTCACTATCAACAACCGTTTCGGCAATTCACGCGCACCTTACGAGTTCGTTATTGCAGCCTCAATAGGCATAGATGAAATCGGTATAGAACAAATTTGGGTATATCCCAATCCGGTAAAAGACGAGTTGTTTATCAAATCCGATTTGCCGATAAAGAAAGTTGAAATCTATACGTTAACAGGCACTTTGTTGATGCAAGAAAGTAATTTTAACGAGAAAATTTCTGTTGCTTCATTGCCCGCAGGCGTGTATATGATAACAGTCCATACCGAAAGTGGAACCTCAATTAATAAATTTGTAAAAAAATAAACCTTTTGCAATATTTGTAGAAACGGCAAAATTCAGAAATGGGTTTTGCCGTTTTTTTTGTTTGAAAAGTTGCAAAAATTCGCTATATGTAAAATCTTTTGTACCTTTGCGGCTCAAAATCAATAGTATATGCCTGAAACTCAGAACATAGAATACAAATCAAGTTGGCGGGACGAGTACTTGAAGTGGATTTGCGGCTTTGCCAATGCGCAAGGCGGTAAAATCTACATTGGTAAAGACGATGACGGCAATGTGGTAGGTGTGCAAAATGCAAAAAAGTTATTGGAAGACCTGCCAAACAAGATAGCCGCTATTTTGGGCATTGTCTGTGATGTAAATTTACACCAAACAGCCGAAGGCGAATTTGTAGAAATCGTTGTTGAGCCGCAGCCCAACCCTGTGAATTACAAAGGCGAATACCACTATCGCAGTGGTAGCACCAAGCAGGAGTTGAAAGGTGCGGCATTGGATAAATTCATTTTGCAGAAATACGGCAAAAAATGGGACGGCGTAACCATTCCGACAGTTGCCATTTCCGCACTGAAACAGGAAACTATTGACTTTTTCAAAGAAAAAGGAATTGAGGCAAAACGCCTTGACGAAAACTGCCTCAAAGACACGCCGGAAAAGTTGCTTGACAACTTAAAACTGACCGAAAACGGCTATCTGAAACGCGCAGCATTGTTGCTTTTTCACCCTGACCCCGAACGATTTGTAACAGGCGCATTTGTCAAAATTGGATTTTTCCGAAGTGAAAGCGATTTGCAGTTTCAAGACGACATTCACGGCAATTTGTTTGAACAGGTTGAACGCACAATGGAATTGCTTTTAACAAAATACACGCGGGCATTGATAAGTTACAAAGGCTTGTCGCGTATCGAAACTTATGAATATCCTGAAAAAGCATTGCGCGAGGCACTTTTAAACGCCGTTGCACACAAGGACTATGCGGGTTGTGTTCCCATTCAAATTCGTGTTTATCCCGACCGAATAAAAATTTGGAACGAGGGAAAATTGCCCGAAGATTGGACTGTGAAAAATCTGTTTGACGAACATTCTTCGCGCCCATACAACCCCGATATTGCCAACGCATTTTTCCGCAGCGGTTATGTTGAGGCGTGGGGGCGCGGCGTAGATAAAATGAGCGAAAAGTGCGTTGCTGCTGGTTTACCTGTACCTCAAATTACAAATGAGGGCAGCGATTTTTGGATTACATTCAGAAAAGACATTTACAACAAAGAGGAATTAAGCAACAGAGGGCTGAATGAACGACAGATAAAAGCAGTGCTGTATGTGAAAGAAAAAGGGAAAATTACAAATGGAGAATATCAAGAGATAAATGAGATTTCTGAAAGAACGGCTTCGCGTGATTTAGAAGATTTGATGAATAAGGAGATTTTTTCACGAGAAGGAGAGGGAAAAAACACATATTACAGAATCTAAATTGGCGAGAATGGCGGAAATATGGCGGGAATATGGCGGGAATGGCGGGAATTTTGTAGGTGCATTTTATCAACTTTATTAAATTGCACACATTGCACAATGATTGCACAATTTGCACAACAATATAAATGTGTATATCTGACAACGCCACATTTCCGAAATAAGGAAGTCGCTGCGCTCCATTTTCTGTCAGGGGGCAGCCGCCGCTGATTGTTGTGCTCGCCTGCGGGTCGCGAGGGCGAATCGGGCTGTCACGATTTTTGCAGAAAAACTTATTGCTCTTTGTCCATTCCACAAAAAATGAGTAAATTTGCACTCGAATATTAAACATATTGAAATATGCAAAAATAAAAATATAACATACTGATTATAAGATAATTTTGAACTTATAGCGGTTATTCTCTAACTAACGAAATCTCGTAAATTTCTACCGAGGATAATGTGCGAAGGTTCACGCTCAAAAGGCGTGGACTGTTTGCGCTTATTTGGTAGAAGGGTTTACGAGAGCCTGTTAGTTAAAATAAGCGATTCACAAACAGTTCCACGCTTTCTTTATGACAGAAAATATACAAATAGAAAAACTTGTACAACAACAACTCACAGCCGAAGGCAGAAATGTAACTTGGCTGTGCGAAAAATTGCATTGGCAGCGAAAAAAATACTATCGTTTCCTTTTTAACGGACTGATAGAAGTACACGAACTGCAAAAAATTTCTATCCTTTTAAATCACGATTTTGTCCGGTATTTTTCTTTACCACCTGCCAATCAAAACTAAAAGTGTGGCAAATTGGATACAGATTTGGGACAAACTTGATACACGATAATTGCTGATAATGAGATGATTAGCCGTACCTTTGCATTGATTTCAGGCAGAGTTTTAACGCATCTCGGCTTTGTCGAAAAATCAAAATAGGAAAAATATATTTTTAGAGGTGCCCATAATTTAAATTCATATGGCAAATTTTTGCATGTTTAAATGCAGCTATTGCGGGAGTCAAGCGCCTAGTCCGGGTGCTGTTGGCGGTATAGGTACCGTCCCTCCTGCTGAGGGATGCTGGGGCAGTGCACAGGGGCTACACTCCTGGACAGTACTGTACGTTTTGCCGTAGCCGGCATAGAACGCGGGATGGATTTGAGCACAGAATTGCGCGAAATGGAAGTGAAGCACAAAAACGTAGAACTGTGCCTAACTCTATACGGGGTAGATTCAGGTTATCCTGTATATTTCAGCGAAAGAGTACACCCCACACGATGACGGAGTCAATGGAGGCAGAGACCATGCAAAAAAACGCGGCGAATCTGAAAAGCCAGATGAGTAGGGAAAATTTTTATAATTGACAGTATGTGGCACGATAACTTTGGAAATTTAGTCAATAGAAGAGAAGGCGATACTATTTTCGATAAATATGGAAACAGGCAGTATGAGATTAGGGGCGACAGTGTGTATGACGCTGCAGGTAACCGGAAGTTCGAAGTGCGAGGCAACAGTATTTACGACATCGCAGGTAACCGAAGGTTTGAAGTGAGAGGCGACAGTATTTACGACGCTTCCGGGAACCGACTTGGTTCGGATTATTGACCGCTAACGGCACATTTGATACATCTTAAAACTTGTAGTTATACCCTATTCGTATCACCTGCGTCTCATAATAATCGTGGAGTGTATAACTAAATGTATCTCCTTGAATCTCTTTGCGGATAACCATCGTATTCAGCAAGTCCGTAGCACTTAAAATCAACTCTCCCTTGCCTCGCTGAATAGTTTTCTTCAAGCCCAAGTCTAAAGAAAACCGCGATTGAATTTTTCCCTGCGGGATGATGTCGGGTGCCAGCCAAACGGCTGATAGCTGCATTTCAAACTGTGCGCCCGGACGAAACAGATTATTCAACTTTACGCTGCCGGAATACATATTTTGCCGGTCGGCTGAAAAAGTATGCGGAATCGGATACTTGTTTTCCACCGTGAAGGCGTTAATCCGGTTGTAATAGACATTACCGTTCAGATTGGCGGTGTAGAATTTTGAAAAATTCTGTGTCAGGAGCGCTTCAAATCCGCTGTTGTAACTTCTCCCTGCGTTCTGAAATATGGCGTATATTAAATCATTGCCGGAAACGGCGGTTGAAATGCGGGTAATCGTTCCGTCCGTGATTTTGTGGTAGAGTGCTCCATACCAGTTGCCGGTGTTCCAGGAGGTCTTAAATCCAAGTTCGGCGGAATGGGTAAATTGCGGGTGCAAAGCCGGATTGCCTACCTTCACGATTTCCGCATCGTCATATTTTGGGAAAATACGGATGTCCACTTCGTTCGGGCGGTCAACTCTCCGATTATAAAAAAGGCTGATTTTGTTCCGTTCATTGAACTTGTATGCCAGCCGAACAGTCGGGAAAGGCTCGATATAATTGTAGCCGTCGCTTTTGTAGGTCGGATGAAGAGGGTTTACTTCGTATTTCAGACTCACATATTCGACACGCAAACCGAGTTCCGCTTCCCAGCGTTGGCTTTCATATACGTAATTTCCATACAGGGACGGGATAAGTTCCTTGTAAGTGGCTTTTCCTCCGGCGGCAACATCAAAGGCGGTTGTGTCTTCGTCGGCATGGAACTGCATATCGGTGGGTATATCTCTTATGCGGAACTTGACGCCCGTTTCCAACCGCCCGTTTTTCAGCGGTTTTATGTAATCAACATTGAAATCCATCACCTGTTCGTCCGAAAGGAGTTTATACCAGTCATACCCTTTGGCAACGGTCAGTATATTGTCGAAAAAATATTTTTCATCTTCACGGTGAAACGTGTAGTTGAAGCCCACATTCAGCAAATGTCCCGCTTCCTTGAATTTATGCCGCCAGGCGGCGGTAGCCATAACGGTTGTTTTCAGTTCGTCTTCAAGGAATTGCCAAAGGCGGCGGCGTTTCGTAAGGTCGGCGTTGAAGAAGGGTTGGTCGCCGTGGTCAAGCAGTTTCTCACCGCCGTACAATCCCGATACGGTAAGCACGTTGTTTGGGTCAATATCCCAATCCGCACCCATTTTCAGGGTAGTAAAATGCGTGTCGCGGTTTCGTTGGAGCTGACTGCGCACAATGTTTCCGTCCGAATAGGTGCGTGTAACATATTCATTCTTATTCAGCGTTTCGGTATATAAATAATCGCCCTGAAAAAAGAGATTGACCTTTTCTTTCCGGTAGTTGACCGACAGCGAGGGATTGACTTTAGGCGTTCCGGTGTATTGCGGGCGCATATCGGGCAGATTTTTCTGTCGCTCCCACAAAGCACCCATACCGGTGGATACGCCTGCTTTTCCGTTAAACCCCTCGCGGTCGGTTTTCTTGTAAATAATGTTGATGATTCCGGCACTGCCGTTGGAGTCGTATTTGGACGAAGGATTATTGATAATTTCAATACGGTGGATTGCCGATGCGGGAATATTGTCCAATCCTTTCTGGTCGCCGAATCCGGTGAGGGCGGTTTGTTTGCCGTCCATCAGAATAGTTACTTTATCATTGCCGCGCAATTCGATTTTCCCGTCCTGAACGGTAATGTCCGGAAGATTCTGCATAGCCTGCAAAACGGAGCCTCCGCTTTGGCTGATATTGTTTTCGAGGGAGTAGGCTTTCTTGTCCAATCGTTCGTTTACCCCCGATTGCTGTGCTGTAACCACGATTTCGGACAGCATCTGCTGATTTTCTTTCAGTTCAACAGTATTCAAATCCAGATAATCGGAGAGGTTGCCAACATATACCGGAACCCTCTGTGTGAGGTATCCTATACACGATACGTGCAGCATATAATTCCCCGACTTGACACCGGCAAGCGAGAAACGCCCGTCTTCGTTCGTAATTGTTCCGAGCACAAAAAGACTGTCCTTTTCGGTCTTGACCACGACGTTGGCAAACGGCACGGCAGTTTTGTCAAATTCACTTTTCACAATCCCCGAAAGCGTCACCTGAGCCTGCGCGCTCACTGCCGCAACACACAACCCAATGGCAACAAGCCCGCAAAGCCTTTTTCTTTGTTTATTGAAACAATTCATATTTTTTTTATTTTTTCAGGGTGCAAAGGTACGAATGAATTTTGAATAAAATTTACAAAAGGGGATTTCTAAAGCGGCAGATAATTTTAATGCGCTGCCGACGTTTGTTGGTATTGAAAATGCTAATATTATAAAAAACATCCAATAATGTTTTGGGGTGTAATAAATGGTTGATTTGCGTACCGATTCCCTGTAGAGACGTGGTGCGCCCCGTCTCTGCTGTATCCGTCGGAAACGATATCACCGGCATTTAGGTTTACCCCGCTTAACTGTCGGATAATGAAATGTTCTACACTGTTGAGTTCGTTGAATGACATGATTTATCTGTTTTTATTTATTACTAAATTTCCCAATATCCGCCTTTATTTGCTCCTATTCGGCGAATTTTGTTATTTGTTTTAAGTATTTTGAGATGTTTTTCTACCATTCTTGACGTGAGATTTAATTTTTTAGCAATTTCTTTTGCTGTTATTTTAGGCTGTTCCGCAATAAATATAAGAATTTTATCCTTAGTTTCTACCCTACTTTCTTCCGAACTTTCACTTTCTTCCGAACTTTTCACCTTACTTTCTTCCGAACTTTTCACCTTACTTTCTTCCGAACTTTCATTTTCTTCCGAACTTTTCACCTTACTTTCTTCCGAACTTTCATTTTCTTCCGAACTTTTCACCTTACTTTCTTCCGAACTTTCACTTTCTTCCGAACTTTTTACCTTACTTTCTTCCGAACTTTCACTTTCTTCCGAACTTTTTACCTTACTTTCTTCCGAACTTTCACTTTCTTCCGAACTTTTTACCTTACTTTCTTCCGAACTTTCACTTTCTTCCGAACTTTTTA